>NZ_BAAAAP010000002.1:0-265779 GCF_054768215.1 Clostridium sp. CTA-1 | reverse complement strand
CTGTTGTCTGGAATCATACTCGTCATTCCAGGGGGCTCTTGAAAATGTATCTATAAATAAATCTACACATTCTTCCAAATATTCTTCTGATAACTTAATTACTTTTAGTTCCATTGTACA
Source organism: Clostridium sp. CTA-1 (assembly GCF_054768215.1). Lineage (NCBI taxonomy): Bacteria > Bacillati > Bacillota > Clostridia > Eubacteriales > Clostridiaceae > Clostridium > Clostridium sp. CTA-1. The sequence continues at coordinate 265,659 of NZ_BAAAAP010000002.1, read as the reverse complement.
CCTCCACTTTTCTTTCAAATTACTATTTATCTGCTCATTATATAAATAATCTTTACTTCACAGTTAATTACTATTGTGATTTAACTAATAGTAATTATATCATATTTATGCACCAACCAATGGTTGTTTTGGTAGTAAATATAAAATGTTTTTACTTCTTAACACCGTATTATTCAATTTTCAAAGAACATTATTCGTATCTACATTTTCAAAAGTTACGCCGCCTTTATTTCAGACTGCGACATAAAAACACCCCAAAATTCAATCCGTGAATAATGTGGTGTTTTAAAATTATTCTTTTATATTTTGTACGCTACTTTCAAAGAGTATCATATTAAATATAACCCGTTCCCTACCACACGTGAGTGGTATTCTTAATATATTAGCATCTATAAAATTTTAGATATATTCCAATATCTGACTGTATATATTCATCACTGTTATTACCAGAGAATACATGATTTTAAGAATTTATCTTTTTCTTTAAATTTGTAGGTTTTTTCTCAGTTCGAAATTACTACAACACCCTTTAAAGATATTAAGAGAACTATACTAACTTCAGCCTATTAAAAGGGGGATATGTGTCGTAAAAGGCATTTAAACAAAATTAGAGATTCTTATTTATTTTTGCAAAATATATGTATGTTCCAGATTGTTGTTTGAGAGTTCAGCGAGTTACAATTTGGAACCATATATTTTAAGAAAAAGCAAATTAGAATCTCTTATTGAAGTGAGTTGCTGATCTCGCCACATATCCTTTTTTAAAACAAAGGCATTATATACTTTAAATAGTAATTTTCTTATTTTCTCTACTATCTATTCTAAAATTACTATAACAGCCTCTAAAGTTATTAAAACAAGAAATACTTTTAGAGAAAATAGATATCTGTAAAAATAATAAGAATACTTTATTTGTGAACTAATATTTAAGCGTGAAGTAAACAGGACGTTTACTTAGCTCTGTTGTCACAGGACGTGGCATTAGAGCATTAGCTTAAATATTAGGGCACAAATATTAGTATTCTTTATTTTTATAGCTATCTATTGAACAAAAGTATTTCTTGTTTTAATTTTCAACCTTTAAAAGCTGCTTAGTCGCAATTTCCTTATTTTCTGTAGAATTTCTTTATTGTTTCACAAACAAAATCTACTTCTTCTTCTTTTAATTCTGGATATATTGGTAATGCTAATATTTCTTTTGATACTTTTTCTGCTACTGGGAAGTCTCCTTCTTTATGTCCTAAGTAACTGAAACATTTTTGCATGTGTAATGGTATTGGATAGTAAATACTATTTCCTATTTCATTTTCTTTTAAGTAAGCTACCAGTTCATCTCTTCTTTCAGCACGTATATTGAATACATAATATACTGGTTTTTGATCTCCTTTTATTTTAGGGAACCTTACATATTCACAATCCTGTAATTTTTCCATATACATATTAGCTATTTCTTCTCTCTTTTTAATAGCATCATTTATATATTTTAATTTTACTGAAAGTACAGCAGCTTGCATACTATCTAATCTTGAATTATATCCTATATAATCATAGTGATATTTTTTAGATGCTCCATGTACTCTAAACATTCTAGTTCTTTCTGCTAATTCATCACTATTAGTAACTATCATACCTCCGTCACCATATCCACCTAATGTTTTAGTTGGGAAGAATGAAAATATACCCATATCTCCTATAGTTCCTGAATGTCTATAGCTGTCTCCATCACCTTTCCATCTCATTCCAAAGGCTTCTGCTGCGTCTTCTAAAACTCTTAAATCATTTTTATTTGCTATTTCCATTATTTTATCCATGTTATTCATTTGTGAAAATAAATGAATTGGAAGTATTCCCTTTGTTTTAGAATTTACTTTTGATTCTATTTGATTTAAATCCATTTCAAAAGTTTCTTCGTCTATATCTACAAATACAGGTGTAGCTCTATGTTTAGCTATACAAGATGTAGATGCTAAGAATGTAAATGGTGAAGTTATAACTTCAGCTCCATTTTCAAAACCTAAAATATGAGAGGCAATTACTAAAGCATCTGTACCTGATGCTACGCCTATAGCATGTTTTGCTCCTGTATATTCTTTTATAGCTTCTTCAAAGTTTTTAACTTGTGGTCCAAGTATAAAACTTCCACTTTCTACTACATCAAATATAGCTTTATCAAATTCAGCTTTTTTTTCTAAATATTCTCTTTTAGATGTATAAAAGTTAACCTTCACTTATATCACTCTTTCTTTTTTATTTTTATTTAATAATCAAAATTTTTCTATTTCAGCTTTGCTTACTTCATTACATTAAATTATAAGTAAATATTTCTACTTACTTATAATTTAATAAATATTTTAACTACAATGAGCTATTAATTATTTCATTACTTTTTCTACTGCAGCTACAAGTTCTTTAGCTACATATTCTGCATCTTCTAAAGATAATGTAGAATATACTGGTAAAGAAATCTCATTAGCATATTGTGCATATGCATTTGGATAGTCTTCTATATTGTATCCTAAATTTTTATATAATGTAAACATTGGTAGTGGTTTAAAATGTACATTTGTTGCTATATCTTTTTCAGCTAATATTTTTATTACTTCATTTCTTTCAGCTTCTTTAAATCCTTTTATTCTTAGTGGATATATATGATATGAAGTTTCTTTAGTTTCATCTTTTTTAAATGGTATTATAGCCCACTCTTTTTCAGCTAACACTTTTGTATAAGTATCAAATATAGCTTCTCTTTTTCTTAGCATTTCTTCGTATCTTGTAAGCTGAACTAAACCTATAGCTGATCCCATATCTGTCATATTGCATTTATGTCCATCTGTTACTATATCATATTCCCAAGCTCCAGCTTTCATCTTTGATAGAGCATCCTTTGATTGACCATGTAAAGATTGTAATTTAAAATCTTTGTGTAAATCTTCTCTTCCTTTAAAACTATTATCTCCAAAAGTTATTGCTCCACCTTCTGCTGTTGTAAGGTTTTTTACTGCATGAAATGAGAATACATGGAAATCTACTTGACCTCCAACTTTTTTACCCTTATAGATAGCACCTAAAGAATGTGCTGAATCTGATACTAAGATTATATCTTCACGACCTTTAGCTTTTAAAACTTCTTTAATAGCATCATAATCTACAGGCACTCCTGCAAAATCTACTGTATATATAGCTTTAGTTTTTGGTGTTATTGCATCTGCTAATTTTTCTATATCTATTAAAAAACTATCTTTTGCTACATCTACAAATTTTGGTTTTACACCTCTATGCAAACATACACTTGCTGTAGCTGTATAAGTATAAGGAGTAGTTATCACTTCATCTCCTTTTTTTATATCAAACTCTTTTAATACAAGTTCTAATCCTGCTGAGGCACTAGATACTGCTACAGCTTTATTTGTATGACAATACTCTGCTAAATTATTTTCAAATTGTTGTGTTTTAGGACCTGAAGTTATCCAACCAGATTTTAACACCTCTACTACTGCATCTATTTCTCTTTCTGTAATATCTGGTGGTGAAAATGGTATCTTTTTCATTATAATCCTTCCCTTCATTTAACAATTAATTTTTTATTTTAAAATAATTTTTATTTATTTATTACCTTTAAAATATCCTGTATCCTTTGTTATATAAATATTTTCTTTTTCCTTTATATTATCCTCTAAATAATCATAAATCTTTTTTAAATCCTTTGAAGATAAATTCACTTTATTGTTTCCTGGCATAGAAAATATATAGTCTAATATATATACAGGATCTGTCACCTTTAAATTATCTTTATATCTTTTCAATTCTACCATATTAAAATATTCTGATACAATTTTTAATCCATTTTCTAATTGAAAACTATCTGTAATCTCCCAGCTCTCACTGGTTAAACTATATATATCAAATGTAGAAATTATTTCTCTTATTTCTTTCATGTGATTTTTACCAACAGTGGAGGCAAATAAAATACCCTCACTTTTTAATACCCTATTTATTTCTTTTAAAGCTTTATTTATATTGGGTACATGATAAAGCATATGATTTGCTATAACTACATCGAAACTTTCCTCTTCAAAAGGAATATTTTCTGCATTTACAATTTTAAAATTAAATCTACTTCTTTTTTCTCCTAAATTTTTTTTAGCGTCCTTTAGCATACCATCTGAAAAATCTGTTAATGTTATTTCCCAATTTGAGGGGATATGATTAAAATTTTTATTCCAAAGACTAGCATCACCACAACCTAGCTCTAATATTTTTATATTAGGCTGCTTTAAGTCTAAGTTACTTAATTCTGATATATTCTCATTACTTATTTTTTTATTATAATTTTTATAGTTTGAACTCATCATACTTAATTCCTGCTTTAATTCTTTAAAAAACCATGGCATCCAACCTTCTTTATTTGTACTAAAAAGCTCATGAATAGCTATTCTTGCCCTTAAGTTTGATGCATTTTCATATTGCTGAGTCCAATTTTTATCAGAATTTATGGCACTTATTATATTTATAAACTTATCCCAATCCATTTCTTTATTAAAATCTATGGTATCTGCCGCTTCATCTATAGCTTTTATAATAGATTGTATATGCTTTATTTTTTTCTTCATTATTTCCTTTTGAATTTCTAAAGACTTTTTAAAATCTTTATGATTCAAATCATACTTCATTATATTAGCTATATCCTCTAGGGAAAGCCCTATAAATTTAAGAGTTAATATCTTTTGTAGTTTACCAAAATCCTCTTTACTGTACAATCTATGACCTAATTCATTATGGCTACTGGGAACTAATAACCCTATTTTGTCATAATATCTTAAAGTCCTTATGGTTACTCCAGCTTTTTTAGCAAATTCTCCTGTGGTAAATAATTTTTTTGAGGTATCTTTCATATTAATCACCTCTGCAATAATATATCATGTGTAGGAATTATTATTAATAATTTTTATTACTAACTTTAATTAATATTCATTAAGATAAAATTAAAAATATTTTAATTAACCGATATAATTATTTTTATGAACTATTTCAGAATCTAAAAAACTCTACAGTTCATTTAACTGTGCAAAATTATGTAATAAATTAGTGTAGGATATATATCCTACACTAATTTATAATATTATATTAACACATGACGTAAGGTAATGAGCAATAGTTATTTTTAAAATCTACATTTTTAATGTATCTCAATCTTTTTTCTTTTGTTGTTATCTTGATTTGTTTTAGCAATAGTAATCTTTAAAACCCCATTATTAAATGAAGCATCTATTTTATTTTCATCAGCATTATCCATATAGAAATTTCTCTTAAATTCACCATAATGTCTTTCACGCCTAACATAGTTTTGTTTTTTATCTTCTACTGATTCTTGTCTTTTTGCATTGATTACTAAATAATTGTTATGAAAATCTATAGATATATCCTCTTTTTTTGTTCCTGGAAGATCCGCTTCTATTAAATAGTTTTCATCTGTCTCCTTTAAATCCACATTAAAGTTTTTATGAATATTACTCATTTCTGTAAAGTAATCATCATTAAAAAAATTTTTTACAAATGGTGAAGAAAAATCATCGTGTCTAGCTAAATCATCTTCTCTAAAAGGAATCAGTTCAAACATTATTAAATTCCTCCTTTGTTTAATTTAGGTGTTTTGTTCCTTTTATCCGATGACTACCCGCTCTAATACTCCCATCTTCTTCAAAGTGGGAGTAAAGAGCGGCTATGTCCCTGGATAACGATTTCTAAGCTTTAGTGGGAGTAAAAGCTCCCTCTGAAGCCAAGAACTCTGTTTATATTAAACATTAATATAGTATCAGGCTATATAATTATTATTAGAGGAATATAATAAAAATAAACTAGAAATATTTACTTCAGCCTATCATACAATTCTCTTACTGATTTTTTTAAAACCGGATGTATAAAATTTTCATCTATATCGCACAAAGGTTTTAGTACAAATTCTCTATTTTCCATATCTTTATGAGGAATAATTAAATTATTTTTATTTATTATCAAATCATCATAAAAAATAATATCTAAATCTATAGTTCTAGGTCCCCATCTTCTTTCTCTTACCCTATCTAGCTGTCTTTCTATATCTAAAAGTACTTCTATTAAATTTTCTGGAGTTAAATTAGTTTCTATTTTTACTACTCCATTTAAAAAACTATCTTGATCTAATACTCCATAGGGTTCTGTTTCATATATAGGAGATACTTTAATTATTTTTATTTCTCTTTCCTCTATTTTTTCTAAGGCCCTTTTTATGTAATTTTCTTTTTCACCTATATTACTTCCAAAGGCCACGTAAACTGTATGCATATATTATCACTTCCTTAAGGATTTTCTATATATGTTTATATTTTATTTATAATACTCTCATCTTTTTAATAAACAGAAATTTATATTTATTAACCGTGATACCCATTGGATTGCCTTTCCATATTTTCTACAACAATATCATGAATATCACCTAATGAAGCACAATATTCAAGCACTTTCCATGGGGTATTTGTATGAAAATGAATTTTAATCAATTCCTCATCACCAACCGCAAGTAAGCAGTCGCCTTCAATGTTTTTTGTAATATACTCATTTATTTTATCTTCTGAAAGATTTTCTCCTTCAATTAATAACTGGGTATCAAATCTGTATTCAAGCATAGTTATTCTCCTTTTCCGTTTTACAAATTCTAATTTTTTCTTTTATTATATAAATTTATCTTACAGACCTAAAAATCAGAAGATACAATTTAAATTATAATTTAATTTTCATTATATTTTTTAGATTTTAATATATATATATATATATCTTTAAAATAATTTATATTTTTCTTACAGCTTCTAGCATTCTTATGGCTCTTATATTTTCTTTAATATCGTGTACTCTTACTATTTCAATTCCCGCATCTACAGCTAAACAAGATAAAGCTATGGTTCCTTCTAATCTTTCTTCTGTAGGTAAGTCTCCTAAAACTTTTCCTATGGTAGCTTTTCTTGAGGCTGCTAAAAGTACTGGAAGATTAAAGCTTTTCAATTCTTCTATTCTGTTCATTATTTTTAGATTATGCTCTACAGTTTTTCCAAAACCTATGCCTGGATCTAATATTATTTTATCCTCTGTTATGCCATGAGATTTGCAGTACTCTATTCTCTCATTAAAATAAAGATGAATTTCTTTCATTAAATTTTCATAGACTGGATCTATTTGCATATCCTTTGGTTTCCCTTTTATATGCATAAGTATTACAGGTACATCGTATTCTTTAACTACTTTCACCATATTTTCATCATACTTCATAGCACTTATATCATTTACTATATCCGCCCCTGCCTCTATTGCAGCTTTTGCAGTATTAGCTCTATAAGTATCTATAGAAATTATAGCATCCTTAAATTTATTCTTTATTTCTCTTATAACAGGAACTACTCTTTTTATTTCTTCCTCTTCATTTACAGGATCAGAGCCTGGTCTTGTGGATTCTCCACCTATATCTAAAATTTCTGCCCCTTCTTTTAACATCTTTTCTGCAGTTTTTAAAGCTTCTTCTATAGATTTTTTTCTAGAACCTTCATAAAAAGAATCTGGAGTACAGTTTATAATTCCCATAACCTTTAAATTTTCATAATTTATTTCTCTTCCATCCTTTAAAATTGTTCTAACAACTCCATTATTTTTAATATAGTTTTCTAACTCCACTGCTATTTCTTGTATTCTAAAAAAAGTCATATATTTAAGTTTTGCTAATAATTTTTTGTATTGTCTATCTGTTCCTAATAAAATTATATCTGAAGTTTCCACTTTGCAATTTACACAATATTTATTTATAGCACAATCTCCACCTAAAGCCATTAGTTCCTGTTTTATTATATTGGCTGCAGGAGCTAATACATTAAAAATTTTTAAAGGAGTAATGCTATTTTTATTCATAAATATATTTATACTACCTTCATGTACTTCTATTTTACTAAGCTCTTCTGAGAAACTATTTTTATTTAATTCTATAATCATTTTTAATCCCTCTTTTTTATAATAAAAATATTATATTTAATTTAAAGTATGTTATATAAAAACGCCTTACAATTGGTAAAATATTAAAGTAAACAATATTAAGTTTGTATATGCTTACCAATTCTATTTACCTTATTATATAATCTTATTAAAGGCAAATAATTTTTTTAATATATTATTTATCTTTCATAGCTAATCTTGTTTATTGCATACACAATATAATTATTTTATAAATTCTTTATTACTCTCCGCTATAAACCACTCCGCTAGTTTCTGTTTCCCAAACTTCTATTTCATATAAGCTGCAATTATCTCTTTTTAATTTTGTATAAAGTTTATCCCATATCCATACTGCTATATTTTCTGCTGTTGGTTGCTTTATTATTTCGTTTATATAAGCATGATCTAATATATCCAATACATTTTCTTTTACTATAGCTTTAAGCTCTGTAAAATCTATTACCATATCTTCCTTATCTGGTTCTCCTGAAATCTTTATTACTAGACCATATGTATGTCCATGAAGTCTTTCACATTTTCCATGGTAATGTATTAAATTGTGTGCTGCATCAAATTTAAATTTTTTAATAAGTATCATAGTATAACTCCCTCTCCTCTATATAAATACATTCGATATATACTAGTATATCAAAAAGTATAATATATTAATAAAACAACATTATATATAATTATATTTGTCCTTTTAAGGAATTACAAATTTTTTTAAAATCATAAAAAATTAATAAAGTGAATAGCTTTATGATTCTATGAAATAGATATATTTAATAATATTTCGATGTAAAAAATATTATAGTGCTAAAAAAAATTGTAATATTATTACTATATTTATAAATTTGCAAATTAAAATTTAAGGGAATGTAAAAATAAAAGTAGGAATCACAAGATGCATGCAGATGTAAGATTTTTGCCCAAGCACAACCGATTTTAAAGTGATTACGGTACAATATACTTGGACTTACATATTGGAAATGCTATCTTGCAGAAAACAATGCCAACTCAATACCACATATTGGAAATCATCTAGGAATATGCTATACTTTATACATTAATCAATATGCTGGAGGCTAAGACAACTATATTTACTTCAGAGGTGAGAATAAAATATGTAACATGAAAATGCCAATACTAAAAAAAGAAGCATTATGGAAGTTACAATATTTTTACTTATTACTTTTGGTATGTCTATATTTTTTGGAGTTGTTATGTATTTAAATATATATAACAATGCATTAATAATCGCATTATTCATGATGTTAGTACCTGCAACAGGTGTTGCTTTTGCAAAAGAGCTAAAAAACAAAAATAAAAATCCAACTCATGTTTTGCATTATTTATTAATAGGCAACTTTGGCTTATCTCTATGTATGATGATTTTAAGAATATTAGGAATAATTAGTGATGATGCGATAAATGCATTAATGTGTATTTTAACTCCCTTTATCAGCATTATCGTTTTAATTTATGTATGGTGCGAATGCCCTAAATTAGATCCTCTTGCTAATGTTAAAAAAGTAGTGGCTCCTATTTTAATGTTTTTATTTATTAGTGTTATAGGTTTAATTATAATGTCAAAAGGAATGGATATAGACTATGCTGATCTAATTATGAGTATTCTTTTAATTCCTCCTAATCTTGTTTACCAAGGTATATTATTTTTTGGTGAAGAATATGGTTGGAGAGAATTTTTACAACCATTATTACAAAAAAAATTGGGGAAACGAATGGGTGTTATTTTATTGGGTATTATTTGGCAATCATGGCATATACCATTTTATTTCCCTGACATCAATTGGAACATAAAAATGTTATTATTAAGATTCTGTTATGTGATAGCTCTCTCTATTTTTATAGGTTATATATATATGAGATCACACAATGTATGGATGTGTGCATTAGTTCATCTTATTAACAATGCCATTTTCGGATACCTTTCAAATAGTAATAGTTCTGATATTTGTTTAATAGGTATTTTAGCTCTATCCTTTATTTTATCATTATTTATTTTTTCCAAAGAATATGATAAAAATCAAAACTGCTTTAATAATGAAGTGAACCCTCCATGTTAGATAAAAAGTTCTAACATGAAGGGTTCATTTTTATGAAGATAAAGTATACTCTAAAATTCTGTTATTTTCTTAAACTCATAATTATTTTTTTCAAAGGCTTTTATTATCTTTTTTAAAGGTGAATCGTCCTCATAAGTATATTCTACTGATCCATCCTTATTATTTTTAAATTTTATAAAGCTGGATTCTATGCTAGGATGATAGAAAAAACTACCTAATGTACCTTCATCTAAGTTATTAATCTTTTCTATAACTTTATCTGCATGTTTTACACCATCAACATAATCTAATGGTGTTGGTATATAAGTAACAGTTCTACCCTGTGATTTTCTTTTAGCTATGTTACCCATAGATGCAAATTTAGGTGGATCATACATATAATTAAAATATTGCTCTATTATCTTAGCTTCTTCATTTGTGGCTGAATAATGAGCACTTTCAAAAAATCCTACAGGTATATCTAGAACTTTTGCACATTGAATAGCTTTTTGAACTCTTTCTCTTATAATAGATTCATCGTTATTTCTTGTTTCATCAAATTCTATACCATCTATACTTACTTCCGTCCCTGATTGATGAGTGTATCCATGAAGTCCTATAATGCCTCCTCTATCGATAAAATAATCTAAAGTATATACAAAGTTAGCATTATGTATATTAAAATCTCTAGATGCATCATCATCTATATTATTTTTAGGATCTAAATATCTTGGAACCCATGCTACATGAAAAGGTATTTTTTTAGAATATAGATAATCTGATATTACTCTTAATTTTTCTAATGCCTCTGGAGTTTTATATCTTTGATTAGATGTTATATCCTCAATTCTTACAAAAGCTGGCTTTCTTTTAGAATCCTGATTTTTATTATTCTCTATTTTTTCTTGTTCTTTATTTTTATATAAACTTATTATTTTTTCACTTTCATTCCAATTTGCTTTTAATCCCATTATTTTATTAAAATCAAAGAAAGACATATACATTATATCTTCTTTTAAAATTGTATCTTTTCTAAGCTTATATTTTTCTCCTGAAATATTAGCTAAGTTTTTGTCTATATCTATCTTTTTATCACCATTTTCTACATGAGCCTTTCCCTGTTTTATTGTATAATTCACGTTAATTTTATCTAAAACATTATTAACTGGAACATAGTATCTGTTTTTATCCATATATATTGGTAATTTTAAATTTAATATTTCACCCTTATATTTTAGCTTAATATCCGTCTTGCTTAGGTTTAGCCCTGAAAACTTAGAATATTTTTCTTCTTTTATCTTTTGTTCATCTTTTCTACTGTTTTGTGTAACCTGTGCTTTATTATTTTTACATCCTATTAAAAAATTAGTATACCCTATTAAAACACAAAATAAAACAAGTATTGAAATTTTAATTTTTTTCATATCGCATTCTCCTTAAGATGTTATAAAGTAAAACATAAAAATTATAATATACACTCATTAGTTTTAGATTATGTGATCTTTATACAGAACTTAATTCTATATAACAAATTAGCCTTAATATATCTTCCCCTTTAAAAAAATAATATATTATATTTTTAAATTTTTCCATAATTTTATTTTATAATAAAACACTTAATGTTTTTAGTTACAAATTGTTTACAAGTTTAATTAATAATTGAAATTGCAAAAAACACTATCAAAATTTTTTAATAATGCTAAAAATGGCATTATTTATTTTGATAGTGTTTTTCTAATCTTTTGGCAAAGAAATAAGCATCCCTATTACCTTCGCCTATACTTTCTTAATTCTATCGCACAGAAGTAAGCATCCCTACTACCTTCGCCTATACTTTTTTAATTCTATCGCAAAGAAGCAAGCATCCCTGCTACCTTCGCTTATATTTTATAAGCCATTTATTTGGTCTATTAGTTTTAACCAAATTTTATAAATCATTATTTATCTTATTAATTTAAACTATAATTTTATGAACCACTTACTTGGCTTTTAACTGTTTGAATTTGTTGTTGTGAAGCTTGTGCTGCTGGTTTGTAGAAACCTTTTTGTTTTGCTACATTATAAAAATCATATTGACTTGTTTCACAACTATTTCTCATTTGTTGAATCTCTTGTCTTAATTGTTGATTATCTGTTTCAGAAATTGTAGTAGAATATCCTGTTAAACTAGCCTTTAACATTGATAGCGTATCATTCATCATATCTTTATCTTGCATGATTATACCTCCTTAAACTATCCTAAAAAAGACATTAATTTTTGTTTTGTATTTTGAGCATCCTGTGCTGATTTTTGGAACATTTGTTTTATTTGTTGATCCTGTGCTTGCTGAGCATACGCGTTTAATTTGTTACATGCAGTTTCATGACTACCTATTAAATGTCTTAAATTTTGAAGTTCTAATTCAGTTAATTGCATTTTAAAACAACTCCTTTTCAAATATTACAGTAGTAGTTTTAACTTTTTAAAAATATATATTCTAAAAATATGATGTATATAATTTCACTTTCATCCATATAAAACCAATTTCAAAATATTTTTCTTTTAAAATTTATTTTTCTTTTTTAGGGAACCATCCTTTTTTTACTCTTTCCTTTTGTTGAAACAACTCTAATATTCCCCATAAAAAAGTAAGTCCTCCTATACCTAAACCACCTGACAAATAAACATTATCTATAGTTAATGACAAAACTATAAGTCCTATGCCTAATATTAAAAAACCTGGCCAAATCTTAATTCCAAAGTGATACTCTCCTTTTATTACAATAACATGTCCTATCCCAGTAAAAAATAACATAAATAACCCCATAATTATTCCTGTAAAATTCATAATATTATCTCTCCTTTATATATAATACATAGCATTTTACCTTATTTTCATATATTTATAAACAATGCTATGAAATTTCTATACACTTTAAAATCATAAACAAAGTGTATTAAAATAGATTTAATTTTAATATAGCAAAATAAAAAATACAAGTGATAAGCATATGAATAAGCTTTAGTAATTCTTAATATGACGGAATTAAAAATAAATCTATCTCTCTAATTTTCCTATTATATTTACATTATTTATTTTTGATCTTATGTTTTCACATTCTTCTTTATGTATTGCTGCTATTACCGTAGTTGCTGGACCATTAGATTTTTTAATATCTATAGGTATATTTTCTTCTAATTTTAGTTTTAAATTATTATTTTTAGCTAGAACCTCTCCTTCATACAATATTCCTTTAGATCCCACTGGCACAATTTCATGTACTTTAGGGTTTTCTAGTAATATCTTTATATCCACATAATCAACTATTTCCTTATCATCATAAATATTAATCTCTTTTCCTAACTTAGGTATTCCCACAGATATTAGCAAAACATCATCCTCATCAAACTTATTATGTTTTTCATTATTGTCTCCAAAGTTATTCACACTGTTAACTTTTATTACAGAATTATCCACTATACCTAAAACAGTTATCCCCACACCTGTGGAAAAAGTTGTAAAATTTTCCTCAGTACTCCCTGTTAAAACCACTTCATCAATGCCAGCTCTTTTTAACTCACCTTTTATCCCATCTATTATTTCCTTTCCTGTAGGATTCATTTCACAACATACCGCATTAGTAACTGTTACAATTTCTGCTCCTGTACACATAACCTCTAAAATACCTACCCTAATAGCGAACTTGCCTGTATAAAAAGCTGGTATTTTTAATATATCATTCTTTTTAGGACCAATACTTCCTGAACTATCACAGGCCACAACTAAAGTTTTATCCTGAGTCAAGGAAATTAATGTTAAATCTCTTACCTTTTTTATCTCCATAAGACCAATCTCCTCTCACATAAATTTACATCATTAATAAAATTAATAAATAGGTTATTTCACCTAGTTCATTGCAAGCCCCTAAGGTATCCCCTGTAAGTCCATTTATTTTATTTAAACATAATAAGTATAATAAATAAGTTATTAACAACACTCCTATAAAGGGAATTATTGTAGCTTTTAATCCTAAAAAATATGTACTTATTATTAATACTATGATAGTAATAGAAAATATTATGGGTTTGCACATATTTCCTATAAATATATTCCCTGAACCATTTTTTTTCGCTGTCCTTTTAGATAAACATAAAAATAAAATGCTAACTCTTCCTATGATGGGGGCTAACAGTATAGCTATACTGTATCCCTTTAAAACTAAAGAATATAGGAGTTGGTATTTTAATAATAAATCAATTATCAATGCTATGGTTCCATAGGATCCTATTCTACTGTCTTTCATAATTTCTATTATTCTTTCTTTATCTCTTAAAGAAAAAAAACCATCACAGGTATCTGCTAATCCATCCATATGAAGTCCACCAGTAATCATAGCTGTAAATAAAAGCAATAACACTATTATTACATTAGGTGGTAAAAAATTTTTGAGGCCTAAATATATTAAAAACTCCATTCCACCTATAATAGAAGCTACTACAGGAAGAAAAAAAGCTCCTCTTCTAAAATTCACCTTTTCACACTGTAAGTTCTTATTTATAGGTATACGAGTAAAAAACTGAATCATTAATAAAAAATCATTTAACACATTTTCCATACTTTCACCTCTCTTATATTTATTATTAATTACTTGAATTTCGTACAAACAAAAATTTATGAGAGACACCCTTTCTATGTTCTATTTCATCACTTAACATATTATGGAAAGGGTGTCTCTTTTTCTATTTTTTGTTCAAAAATATCCTACAGTAATTTTACACTAACAGCATATAGCTATTCTCACTACATACTTATCTATTTATAGACTTTTTATTGTGTTATTTTTTTGTATCTTCTTTAGGAGTTTCTTGTGTAGGTTTATCTTTATCTTTTTCTTTATCCTTCTCTTTGTCATTAGTTTCATTTGGTTTAGCTTTAGGATCATCTTTTTTCGGTTCTTCTGGTTTAGGAGTTGGTTTAGGATCATCTTTTTTCGGTTCCGCTGGTTTAGAAGCTGGTTTTTTAGGTCCTACTTTTGCTAATCCTTCTATTGGTCTATAAAAATCATCAGAAACAAGTTCCTTACCTACTACTTTGCCGTTTTCTAAGATATTTTTATAAACTCTTACTTTATATCCTGTGTATGCATTTTGTACAATCTCTTGTTTTCCTTCTGGAAGATTAGGATCATCTTCAGTTTTCATATTAGCATTTATAGTATTGTAAACTTCATTCCAAATAGAATAAGTTCTTTTCTTCAATTCTGAATTAGAATATAAATTAAATATTATGCTGCTTCCATCAGCAATTCCTTCAATATAAATAGGATATGAAAAAGTATTTTTAAATTTATAATCTATATTTCCCCAATCTACAGTAGCATCCATTCCAAGTGGTACATAACTTGATGGCATCGTATGGTGCATTCTTTCCGTAGCATTTATGTTGCCTAATAAAATAGTATTATATAATGTTGATGATACCTGACAAATTCCTCCACCTAATCCTGACTCCACTTGATTTCCTACTATAACTGGCCCAGATTGATACCCTCTTTGCTCTGTTCTTTCTCCTACTACTTGATTAAAACTAAAGGTTTCTCCCGGCATTAATACAGTACCATTTATACTCTTAGTACATACTTCAATATTGTTAGCTCTCTCTTGTGAAGATATTCCCCCATACTCTGTATGAAATGTAGATATTAAAGTATTTATAGATGAAATTTTATCTGTAGTTACCTTAGGTTTAACTTCTTCTATAGGAGCTTGGACTACAACGTCTTTACTAGCGTCCCCATTCATACTATTGTTTATGTCTTTTTGAAGTTTATCACTATCTAATTTTTTTCCAGCCCTATGTTTAACCAAGCTAACTTTTCCAGCTGTACTGCTTACAGCTGCATTAATTGGATCTTTGTTAACCTCCTTGGCTATACCATCTATAAACTTTTTCACCACTTCTTTATCATAAGAAAGTCCTGCACTAATGCATTTATCATCTGGATGTACTATGATTTTATACTGACTAAGAATATTTAGGTTTTTTCCATAGTTAAAAGCTTTATCCAATGCTTTGTCCAAATTGTACTTCACATTTAACTTAGAAAATTCAAATGGATAGCTCTTGCCTTCTGCCTTTACTACTAATTTTTTAGAAGGTAGTTTGTCTACATACTGCTCTTTTAAAAGCTTTTTAGCTTCTTCTAATGTTTTTCCTGATACATTCACATTTTCAATTCTGGTTCCGGGATAAAATAAAGTGCTATATTTTTTTACAGACCTTTGCATATAGCTTGTACATATAGCTATAACTCCTAATAAGATGACACCTGTTATAATTACACTAATTATAATTTTCCTTTTGTCAAATTTTTTACTACTTTTTTCTACCATAAGCATCACCTCTTCAACTTACATTTATTAATTACCTAGATTTCTTATAAACAGAGTTCTTGGCTTCAGATGGAGTTTTTACTCCCACTAAAGCTTAGAAATCGTTATCCAGGGACATAGCCGCTCTTTACTCCCACTTTGAAGAAGATAGGAGTATTAGAGCGGGTAGTCATCGGACAAACAAAAATTAAGAAAGATGGTATTCTCATAAATAATTTTACCTTTACTCAAAAGACCTGTAAAGAAGAAACTACTTTCACATAGTACTAATCTCAAATTAACTTTGTAGGTAATATGTAATCTATAAATAAGTTTTCATACTCATATTTAATTAATGTTATATCTCCATTTCTTGAAGCAAAATTCCAGTAAAAATCCATATTATTTTGAAGTATATAACTATATATCATTCTTATTACTCCTCCATGGGTAACTATTAAATAGTTTTCATCCTCTTCTTTTCGTATATGTTCCATAAAGTTTTCTACTCTACTATAAAATTCCACTGCACTTTCACCCTTGGGAGGAGCAAAGTTTTTCCAATCCTTTTCCCATCTCTCTTGTTCTCTTGGATATAAAAAGCCTATCTCCTCATAGGATTTACCTTCAAAAATACCAAAGTCTAATTCATTTATTCTCTCTTCTTTATAAATAATATTTTTTTCTTTTTTATATAATTTGTTTCTCTCTAAAATTCTTTCTGCAGTTTCCTTAGTTCTTTTTCTATCACTTATATAAATTTTATTGAAATCTACATTCTTTAAAATTTCTCCTACTTTATAGCTTTGCTCTTCTCCCTTTTCATTTAATCCCACATCTAATTTACCATAAAAATTTTTTCTTTTGTTTTGCTCCGTTTCTCCATGTCTTACTAAATATATATTCATATTTCTCTCCTAATCTAGTTTTTTATATTTGCGCCTTTACAATTAAATCTATTTTAATTGTAACATTTTTCTAAGTATATCATAACCTATTAATATATAAATAAATGAATAATTGCTTTTATAAAAATAAAGGGGAGTAGCTCGTCAAAGCTTTAGGCTTTGTTCATCCAATCGACATGCTGGTTTTTATAACCCGGTTTGGTGCAAGAATGTTACAGAAATCTTGGAGCAAGACCTTTGTTTTAGCAACTTTTATTATTTGCTAAAACAAAGGTCTTATTTTTATATATAAATAAAACAAAAAAATTATAGAATGATTCTTAACTTAAATAGGAGTTTACTTAAAGACAAATCCTATACTAGTGCTAAATCTAAAAGAACTTATATAAAATAAATCCTTTAATAACTAAGCTGTTACTTACTAGTATAACTAATAAAAAGACTTATCTAAAGTAACTCCCATAAAAAATAAACTATATACTTACCTTTAAATCTTATACTATTAAATTGTAAATTTGAGTTGTGAAGAAGCATACTACTATAGCTATTACTGTAGGCATTATTACTGAAAATATAGTCCATTTTGTACTTCCTGTTTCTTTTTTTATAGTCCATATAGTGGTTCCACAAGGGAAATGTAGGAGGGAAAATAACATAGTATTTAATAAAGTTAAGTAAGTCCACCCATTTGAAATCAGTATGTTTCTTAGCTGCTCTAAACTTTCAAAATCTATCATAGCTCCCTTAGATAGATAGGACATTATTAGTATTGGTAGCACTATTTCATTAGCTGGGAGTCCTAATATAAAGGCTAAGAGTATAAATCCATCTAATCCAATAGCCTTACTAAAAGGATCTAAAGCATTAGCCACTTGAACCAATATAGTACTATCTCCTACAGTTATATTTCCTAATATATATATTATAGCTCCCGCTGGTGCTGCCACTACTACGGCCCTCATTAATACAAAAATAGTTCTATCTATGATTGATGTATATATTACCCTTCCTATTTGGGGCTTTCTATAGGGTGGTAATTCTAATGTGAAGGATGATGGAACTCCCTTTAGCAATGTTTTTGATAATATATAAGAAACCAATAAGGTTATTCCTACTCCTATAAGTACAAGAAGAACTATCATAAGAGTTGCTATAAAACTACTTCCTCCAGAACCTTCAAATTTTAATCCAACAAAAATCATAGAAAGTGCTATTAACGTAGGAAATCTACCATTACAAGGTACAAAGTTATTAGTTAAAATAGCTATTAATCTTTCCCTTGGTGATTCTATTATTCTACAAGCAATAACACCAGCTGCATTACAACCAAATCCCATGCACATGGTTAAAGCTTGTTTCCCATGGGCACAAGCCTTCTTAAAAGCATGATCTAAATTAAAAGCTATTCTTGGAAGGTAGCCTGCATCCTCTAATAGAGTAAATATAGGGAAAAAGATTGCCATAGGTGGTAACATTACAGATATAACCCAAGCTAAAGTTCTATATATTCCTAAAACTAAGATACCATGAAGCCATGAAGGTGCATTTACATAATTAAAAAATTCTGTAAGCTTATCTTCTATGAAAAAAAACATTTTAGCTAAAAGCTCTGAAGGCACATTAGCTCCTTCTATAGTTATCCATAAAACTCCCGCCAAAAGTAAAAGCATAATGGGGATTCCCGTAATTTTAGAAGTTACTATATCATCTATCTTTTGTTGGGCTAAAAGTTTTTCTCTATTCTTTTTAACAGAGTTACCTGCAATTTCTTCTGCCTTATTGTATATACTTTTTACTATTTCATCTCTTATTTTTTCATTATAATTTTCTCTAAAATTTTCTATATTCTTGAAAATCTTATTTAAATTTTTATCTTTAATACTATGTTCTACATCTATATTATTTTTAACCTTTGGCACTTTTAATTTATATTTTTTATAATCTTTACTGCTATAATGTTTTATGTTCACCCTAGTTTCAGTATTTTTTCTCCCCTCATCCTTATCTAATTTCTTCACCTTAATCCCCCTTTATTAAAGCACTTTTTATATCATAATTTAAATACTTACTTATAGAATTTAAAATAGACTCATCACCATCTAATAATCTTAAAGCTAACCACTGTAAGGATATTTCCCTGGGAAATACTTTTTCTAATAAGGAACTTATTTTTTTTATTTCACACTCTATTTCATTGCTATATTCTACTTTAACTGGATTAGTCCTTATATTTCCTAAAGCTAAGTTATAGACATTATCCTTTAATTCATATATTCCTTTATTGCTTCTTGCAACGGTTGGTACAACAGGTACCCCTAATTCACTTCTTAGTTTATTTACATCAATTTTAATTTCTTTCTTTTTGGCTTCATCCATTAAATTTAAGGAAACCACTACTTTAGGAGTAATTTCTAATATTTGAAGAAGCAAATTTAAATTTCTTTCTACGGAAGTAGCATCTACTACCACAACCACCACATCTGGTTTTCCAAAACAAATAAAATCCCTCGCTACCTGTTCCTCTACAGAACTGGCAAGCAGTGAATAGGTGCCAGGTAAATCAACTACTATAAAGTCTCTTTCCTTATGATTATATTTTCCCTGAGCATTGGTTACTGTCTTTCCTGGCCAATTTCCTGTATGTTGATGTAACCCTGTTAATGCATTAAAAACCGTACTTTTTCCTGTATTAGGATTACCTGCTAAAGCTACTATAATATCATTTTTATTATCTTTTTCCACATTAAAGAGATCTTTTAAAGCCTCTTTTTTACCTGAAGTATAGGTTAATCCCATAACCATCATCCTCTCTTTAGACTTTTAAAATTTAATTCATAGTAACTATTATTTTATCTCCCTCCTCTTTTCTAAGGGCTATACAGGTATCTCTTATTAAATAAGCTGTAGGATCTCCCCAAGGACTTCTTCTTAAAACATAAATTTCTGTATTGGGCACCATACCTAGATCTAGAATCCTTTGTTTTAATAATTCTTTTACTTTTAATTCTTTTACTTTGCAAGTTTTACCTACTGGTACCTCCGACAATTTATAGTTTTCTGCCACATTATCATCTCCTATATATAACTCTATGTATTTATGCTATGAAATTTGTAATATTATTGTTACTGAAAGTTAATATAGTAATTTTCTTTGCCAATGGTTTATGATACAATTTTTATTAAATGTTTTAAAAATTATATTTAAATGAATATTTTTCATGCTTTAACAAATTATTTAAATAGGTTAAAATGTAGTAGTAATTATTATTTTATAGGGGGATTAAAATGTTTAATTTAAAATTCAAAAAATCTTCCATAGATAAAAATATTAATAGCTTAAATGAAAAAAGTATAGAAAAGCCCTGTGATATTACAATCTATGAAGATAACTTAAAAGTTCTAACTAATAATCAAAAAAAAATAGTAGAAAAACTTGATAAAAAAATAATAGAAACAGATTCTGTTACGGAATTATTAATTAAAATAACAAAGGATATATCTAATTACGTAGAAATGGAAATGGATTCTATCTCCAAAGTTACAGGTGAGATAAGTAACTATTCTGCCATAGCAGAGGAGGTTTTTTCTAGCACAGAAAACTCAAAACAAATATCGGAAAATACTATGGAAGTTGCTAAGGAAGGTAACGGGGCTGCTTTAAATTCTATAGAGGCTATGAAAGAAATAGAAGGATCTATGTTATATTCCAAAACCGTAGTAAAGGATTTAAGTACTAAAGCTTTAGATATTAACAATATGCTAGATGTAATAAAAGACATAGCAAACAATACTAATTTATTATCTTTAAATGCCTCTATTGAAGCTGCAAGAGCCGGTGAAGCTGGTAAAGGCTTTGCAGTAGTTGCCCAGGAAGTAAAAAAACTAGCAGAAAGAAGTATGGATTCCGTTGATTTTATAGGAAATAATATAAAAGAAATAAATATTAGTATAGACAATGCTATAAAGGCTATAAATGAAACTATGAATAAAGTAAAAGAAGGTACTGAAATAGCTAATAAAACTATGGAAACCTTCAACAGCATAATATCTTCTATAAAAACTAGCACTAATGTATCTGAAGAAATTAATGATGCTATTACAAAACAAATAGGCCATTTAGAAAACGTTATAAGCTCTACTGAAGAGATGAATACTACTTCTGAAAAGTTAATGTTTATAGTGGAATTAGCTTCTTTAAATACTCAATATACCAAAACTTCTTTAAAGGATTTATCTGAGGTTTCACAAAACTTAAAATATATTAGTAATAATCTTTTAAATAAAATAGAAATTGATTCTAAAGAAAACAATATAATATTAAATACTTATATTGACAAGCCTCTATATTTAGATCCTGCCTTAAGTTATGACTTTAATAGTAGTTTTCTATTAAATAATATACATATAGGTCTTTTAACCATAAACTCCTATGGAGAAATATCCCCTGGAGTAGCTAAAAGTTGGTACTTAGAAAATGATAACCTTACTTGGGTCTTTAATCTTAAAAAAGGAATAAAATTTCATAATTGTAAAGAAGTTACCTCTGAAGATGTAAAATTTTCATTAGAAAGACTTTTAGATCCTAAACTTGACTCTCCTAATGATTGGCTACTAGAAATTATAGAAGGATCTGAAGATTTTAAAAAGGGCATGGTAAATCATGTTTCTGGTATTAAAATATTAGATAAATATAGAATTTCTTTAACTTTATCCTATTCCTATAGTGGATTTTTATTAAACCTTGGATTAGAACTTTGCGCCATAATAAATAAGGATTCTATAAATCATGGCAATGTAGTAGGATGTGGCCCTTATAAACTATCTGAATTTAATGATGAAGGATGCAAACTAAAGGCCTTCGAAGAATATTTTAATGGAGCTCCTTATATTGATATTATAAATATTAATTTTAAATCTGAATCTCCTATAGATGATTTCTTAAATAAGCATTTAGATGTATTAACTTTAAATGATGAAAAGGAATATACAGCTTTATGTTCTAATAAAAATATAAATCTTATAGAACAGGATCTACTAGCGACTTACTATGCTAGTTTTAATATGGAATCTAACTCCATATTTTCTAAGGATAAAAATATAAGATATGCTCTTAACTTAGCTATAGATAAGGATAGAATAATAAAGGGTTTATTAGGTGGATTAGGCGTTGAAGCAAAAGGACCTTTTCCTCCAAGCATAATACCCAATAATAAACTAAAAGGTTTTTCCTATAATAAATCTAAAGCCAAAGAAATTCTCTCTAGAAGTGATTTTAATAGGTCTCGAGATAAATTAAATATACTAGTGCGAAAAGAAAAGGATTCTTTATTTTCTAAAATAACAGAATATGTATTAGAGGATCTAGAAAGTATAGGCATAAACTGTGTTGTAAAAGAAGTAGATTCTTCTGAATACCTAAACTTAGATAATATTTTAAAATGTGATATGGCTATAAGCAGATGGTGCGCTGATTCTGGAGATCCTGATAATTTCTTAGAGCCATTATTTAATATAAACAATGTATCTAACATATCTAGATATGATAATAAAATAGTAAACGAAAAATTACAAATAGCTAAGAATTTAATAAATCCTGAGAAAAGGAAAAAATTATATGAAGAAATACAAGAAATTATAGTAGAGGATGTTCCCTGGATATTTTTATATCATCCTAAACTAGCTATAGCGGTACAAAATAATATACTCGGATTAAAGGCTAATCCTTTAGGACTTTTCAAATATGAGGATATAATAAAAAATTAAATATCAAATGGTTGTACTATCCTAAAATTGTACTTTTCATAATCTTTATACGAATTTAAATTGCATTCAAAACTATTTGCGTTAGCAAACAAATTTAATATATAAAGCCCCTAATTTCAGTTAGTTTTTATATAAACTTAATGTAATCAGTGGCTTTTATATATTTTTTTAGTTATACTCCTCTAATGAAGAAGATTTTTAAGATTACTCTATATGAAATTAATAATTAACTTAGTAGAATAATTATAATTAAAGATTTTGTGTAGAGAATCGAAACAAAATCATCCACATCTGTTCTCTGTACTCTATAATCTGTACTCTGAAAAGTGCGTCGCACTTTCCTTATATTATATTAACAATCCACTGCTTGTGGAATTTTTTCTTTTTTATTTCCAAAGGCTATTGTACCTATTATAAATGCTATAATTGCTGGAATTAGCCATGCGAACCCAACACCGGAAAGAGGTATAATTTCTAAAATACCTTTTATAAAAGCCACCTTCTCACCTGTTAATGTATTCATTGTATCTATTACACTTACTATTAATGTAATATAA
Source organism: Clostridium sp. CTA-1 (assembly GCF_054768215.1). Classification (NCBI taxonomy): domain Bacteria; kingdom Bacillati; phylum Bacillota; class Clostridia; order Eubacteriales; family Clostridiaceae; genus Clostridium; species Clostridium sp. CTA-1. The sequence continues at coordinate 242,003 of NZ_BAAAAP010000002.1, read as the reverse complement.
ACAGTAAATTTTACTACACTATCATTTTTAACAGCTTTACCTAATAAAGTTATTACTATTAATACAATTACTATTGGATATAAAATTTGTAATATTGGAACTGAGAATTTAATTATCTTATCAACCCCACCTATTCCTAATATCCCACTTACTAAACTTATAATAATTGCAAAAGCATTATAGGATACTTTCCCCTTAGTTAATTTACTAAGGTATTCTGCTCCTGTAGATAAAAGCCCAATAGCTGTAGTAAGACATGCAAGTCCAACAGCTATTCCTAATATAAATATTCCTGCATTTCCTAGATCTCTTTTAACTATTTCAATAACTAAAGCGGTTCTTCCTATTTCTCCAGAGATTATTTGTGAAGTTTGACTCCCTAGAATCATAAGTCCACCATAAACCAAACCCAATCCTACTATAGCAACCAAACCTGATTTTATAGTAACACTTATTACATCTTTTTCATCTGTATACCCCTTACTTCTTACAGATGCTAAAATTATTGATGCATATATTACTGACCCCATAGTATCCATTGTTTGATAGCCTTCAAGTAAAGATGTTGAAAATGCTCCTTTAAAATTAGTATTAACAACAGGCCCTAGTGGTAAAACTAATCCCTTTATTATTATAATTGCTAACATAACTAATAAACAGGGTGTTAAAACTTTACCTATACTGTCAACTATTCCTGATGGTCTTAATACAAAGGCCAAACAAATAGCAAAGTAAATTATAGCTGATACTAATGGACCTATAGATGGAAATAGTGGCTGTACTGTTAATTCATAAGTAGTAGCTGCTGTTCTTGGTATACAAAGCATAGGTCCTATAGCTAATATCAAAGCTGTTGTAGATATAACACTAAAGTGTTTTCCTACTCTTCCTGATATATCTGAAAATGTACCATTGATTTTAGCACAGGCTATTATAGCACTCAATGGTAAACCTACTCCAGTAATCAAAAAACCAATGATGGCTACAGGGGCCTTGTCCCCTACTAAATTTCCAATAAAAGGCGGAAATATTAAGTTTCCAGCCCCAAAAAACATTGCAAAAAGTGCAAAACCAATAACTATGAAATCCTTTGATGATTTTTTTTTCATTTTACCCCCTCAATCCTAATTCAATATGATTTTATTAATCACTATATTATATTAAGATTATTGGGAAAATTGATTAAATTCTGAAACTTTAACAAAAAAATAAAAAAACACCTTATTGTTTTACAACAAGGTGTTTTTTCTTATATTAAATTAAACATCTGCTATATTGGGATTTTCATCTTGTTTCTTTCCAAAGGCTACTGTACCTATTATAAATGCTATAACTGATGGAAGTAACCATGAAAAACCAACATTAGAAAGTGGTATAATTCCTAAAATGCCTTTTATAAAAGCTACATTACCACCTGTTAATATATTTATTGTATCTATGAAACTTACTACTAATGTAGTATAAACAGTAATTCTTACAACGGTATTATTTTTTACAACTTTACCTGCTAAAGTTATTGCTATTAAAACTATTACTATTGGATATAAAACTTGTAATACTGGAACTGAGAATTTAACTATTTTATCAACTCCACCTGTTCCAAGTAATGCACTTACTCCACTTATAATAATTGCAAAAGCATTATAAGATACTTTACCATTAGTTAAACTGCTAAAATATTCTGCTCCTGTGGATATAAGTCCAATTGCTGTTGTAAGACAGGCAAGGCCAACTGCTAATCCTAATATAACTGTACCTGCATTACCTAAAAGTCTACTAACTATCTCAACAACTAGGGCTGATCTTCCTATTTCTCCAGGAATTACTTGTGAAGTATGACTTCCTAAAATCATAAGTCCTCCATAAACAAAAGCTAATCCTACTGCAGCCACAATTCCTGATTTTATAGTAAGACTCACAATATCTTTTTTCTCTGTATATCCCTTTGCTCTTACAGCTGTTATTATTATGGATGCAAATATTACTGATGCCATAGCATCCATTGTTTGATATCCTTCAAGTAAAGATTTTGAAAAAGCCCCTTTAAATCCAGTTGATATAGTAGGTCCTAGCGGAGAAACTAATCCTTTAATTATTATAATTGCTAACATAACCAATAAAGCTGGTGTCAAAACTTTACCTATACTATCAACTATTCCTGATGGTCTTAATACAAAGGCTAAACAGATAACAAAATAAATTATAACTGCTACAAATGGAGCTACACCTGGAAATATCGGATGTATTGCTAATTCATAAGTTGTAGCTGCTGTTCTTGGTATAGCAAGCATAGGTCCTATAGCTAATATTAATGCTGTTGTAGATATAATAGCAAACATCTTTCCTACTCTTCCTGATATATCTGAAAATGTCCCATTTATTTTAGCACAGGCTATTATACCAGTTAATGGCAAACCTACTCCGGTAATTAAAAAACCTATAATTGCTGCTGGTGCCTGATCCCCTACTAATTTTCCCATAAAAGGTGGAAAGATTAAGTTGCCTGCCCCAAAAAACATTGCGAAAAGTGCAAAACCAATAACTATGAAATCTTTTGCTGATGTTTTCTTCATTTTAGTCCCCCTTAATTCAAATTTGATATAATTTTATTAGTTATTATATCATAATATTCTAATTTTCAAAATTTAATAAATTCTGAAATTTTAATTTTATTCTTAATTTAATAATCCTAGCATTCATTTATTCAATATAGATCCTATTTTCTGCTGTTTTATTCTTTTATCATTAGATATTGTTATATTTTTATCGCACTTTTTATGCAATTTATTATATTTATTAAATTTTTGGAATTTTTAGATATATGTATTATCTTTTTCTTTTTCATTTAAATTTATGACAATATTTTAACCCAATTGATGCTTTATTATTCCTCTTTATAATAAATAATAATGTTTTCTCATATGTTGCCTTTGAAAATCATTTAGAATTTATTCTTAGAAATTAAAATAGATTGGATTTTCTATAATAAACGACAATTAGAATTTTTATTATATATTTAGATTAAATAAAAAACACCTCATTTTTATGTGAAGTGTTTACAATAAATTATTATTTTTTATTATATATGACAAAAATCTTAATGTAWAGTACTTTATTTATTTTAAATAAAATTAATCTATAAATCTTTATTAAAATTATATACTATATTACCTGAAATTATAGTGTACATATTTTTAGAATTTATATTAAGAGGATTGTCATTATATATGCATATATCCGCCTCTTTTCCCTCCTCTAAGGTTCCTACTCTATCATCTATACCTAATATTTTTGCTGGATTAATAGTTATAGCCTTTAGAGCATCCTCCTCTTTTAATCCATTTTTTACAGCTAAAGCTGCTGACATAGGTAAAAATTCAATAGGAACTACAGGATGATCTGTAATCATAGCATATAAAATTCCCTTTTCCTGTAGAATTTTTGTAGTATTATAATTTCTATTTCTGGTTTCTACCTTTCCTCTAAAATTCATGTTTGGCCCTGCTATTACAGGGAAACCACTTTCTTTTATATAGTCCGCTACTAAATGTGCTTCCGTCCCATGATCTATGGTAAGTTTTAAATCAAATTCTTTAGCTATTCTTATGGCCGTTAGTATATCATCACTTCTATGAGCATGAGCCTTTAAAGGTATTTCTTTTTTTAAAACAGGAATAATAGCTTCCATTTTAATATCTATATCAAATATTTTCCCTTCCTTTAAAGCCGCCTCTTTTCTATTCATATAATTTTTAGCCTTATATAAATTTTCCCTTATTAAAGCTGCTGTTCCCATCCTTGTTATAGGCATATAGCCTTTCTTTCCAAATATACTTTTAGGATTTTCTCCAAAGGCTATCTTTAAAGCTGCTGGAGCTTTTATCAGCATTTCATCTACAGATTTACCATAGGTTTTTATTATAGCAAATTGTCCACCTATAGGATTTGAACTTCCCATCCCTGTCATAACTGTAGTTATTCCAGCTTCTATAGCAGATTGAAATGCCGAGTCCCTAGGATTTATTCCATCTATAGCTCTTAAATGCGGTGTTATAGCACTAGAATACTCGTTTAAATCCATGCCTTCAAACCTTATTCCTTCCTCCATTATACCTATATGACAATGAGCATCAATAATGCCTGGCATTACCCATCCACCTTTAGCATCTATAACTTCTATATTCTCATTTGCAATATCTATTTTTTTAGCTACTTTTTCTATTTTGCCATTGTTAATTAGTATACAATCGTTTACATGTTTTTTGTTAGTCATAGTCAAAATCTTCCCATTTTTTATTAATAACAACAAATATACCCCCTAACACTTTTTAAATATATTTCTCAAATTTGTATTTGATTTCCCTTATTTTTCATCTTTAACTTAATGGAGCTTTAATATTTTTTTAACAAAATTTTATTAGCTTTTTATGATTTACCATAAATTACTATAGTGTAATTTTATAGTTACTGTAGATAACTTTATATATTAAATTTAATATATGTTTTTTATAATTAATAACAAATTAAAATTTATTATATTTAAATAATATTTTATTTCAAATTAAAAGGTAATATTTATATCATATAAAATATTACCCTAAATTTAAATACTTTATCTAATTTAAAAATTACCTTTTAAGTTTTATTACTCTATATTTAGTTTTGGAAACATAATTTTTCCTATATTATTTCCTGCCTCTTTTATTACATTATCTCTATACTCTGGGGTAAGTTTACTTATATCCTTAGCCCCTTCTTTAGATATCTTTTTTATATGTAATTTAGAATTAATAGAATTAACCACAGTATCTGATATAAAATTAAAAGAAGTCTTTTTATTTTCTATAGAAACTTGAGATTTAAATCCTCTTATATAATTTTTAGAATCAACTCTTACTTTTGTTAAACTATTTATTTTTGCATTGAAGCCTTTTTTATCTGCTTTTTCAATATAACTCAACTCGCTCATAAAAGAATCATATTCTGAATTGAACGCTCTTTTGATATTATCTACATCTTCTTTACTAAGATTAAATTTATTAAGGTCTTCATTATTTTGGGCAATACTTAAAAATTCAAAAACCTTTTCCCTAACTAATAATTTTAAATTTTCATCCTTTGATACTTTTTCAAAGAAAGCATTTAAAACTTTTATTATTCCTTCATTATCTAAGTGTACTACTATTTCATCACATTTTACAGTATTTTCTTTATCTTTTATATTTATGTCTACAGTATCTCCTTTTGTAACATAATCATCCATAACCTTATTAAAAAATTCCTTGTAATCTTCATTAACCTTATCATAATATTTAGATTTTTTTATGTTTAAAACATTCTCATAGTTTTTTGAATTTATTGTTTCTGAAACATCATTATTTTCTTTATTATTTATTAATTTATTTATATCTTCCCATTTTATGTACATTATATCTTTATATAATTGAGGTATTGATATAGCTATGTATTCTTTATTACTATAAATTTCTCCATTTAAAATATTGTCTTTTTTGTGTATCAAACTGACTTTACTATATCTTTCATTAGTTTTTTTATCTACTTTATTATTCACTCTTAAAGTACATTGTTCTATTATATTTTCTATATATTTATACTCCATAGATTCTTGTGGTTGTAGTTTAGATTTTATTTTAAAATCACTAACAATATCTAGGGTATCCGATTCTTTATATTTATCACCAGCATACACCAACCAATTTGCTGCATCCTTTCTTATAAAAAAATTTTTTATTGGATTTTTCATAAGTGGGATACCTACTATTATTAATATTAAAATAGCAATTAAAAAAAATTTATTTTCTTTTATTTTTTTATTTAAATTAAATTTTTTTATGATTTCTAAAGGTTCTTCTTTATGCTTTAAAATATGTTCATCCTTAAAAATTTCATTATGTAAAAGAGCCCCTCTATCTGTTATACTGCTTATTTCTTCTTTATGTATTTTTTCTAATTCGCTTCCGCAGGTACTACACCGTTTTGAATTTTTTTGTAACTTACTGCCACATTTTCTGCAAAAATGCATAAACTATTCTCCCTTCTCTACAAATTATACTTAATTCTAACATTTTATTTTTATATTATCAATTTAACAAAATATAATAAGTAAGAGTTCTCTTTTATTTTGAGAACTCTTACTTATTTTTTATGAATTAGGGGAAAACAGCATTTTAATTTATCTTTTTATATCTTAAATGCTGTGAAAACAACATTTGTATAATTTTATTTTTTTATGTATCACACTGTATTTTATCTCTTGGTATAAAAGTGGCGGAAGTATTCCAAGCTTCCACCACTTTTTTATAAATCCATGAGCAATCTATAATAATGATAATATAACTATAACTATTATTAATTCTAGCTCTAAACTTATTTTATATAGTAATATTTAGTTGTTTAGTTTTGCATTATATATCAAAACTAACTCTACATTATATGGATTATGGAAAGTTAATAACCATAAATATTATCTACATACCAATATAGATAATGTAATAAATATTGGAATTTCTAAACCAGTAACAATTTGATATACTGAATTAATCTAAATAAAAAATACATTCCTATAGTGACAACTATTGTAATCAATCCTGAACAAATTACTGAGAACGCTTTTTGATATGGGCGTTTTCCAACCTCACAACTCTTTTCAATTTGATCAAGTTTTTTTCCCTCGGTAAAAGCTATGATTTCTCTGTATGTTTGAATGTCATGAGTTTTCTTTTGCTTTTCAAGGCATATTGCATAATACATTGTAATGCCAAATAGCACTAACCAGATTGCAATTCCAATAAAATTTAAGTAAAGAAATAGTGGAACGACCAATACTACTGTTGCCATAAGTAGTACAGTAAAAATCGTGCCGTCACGGTTAAACCTTTTGATATCCTCTGTTTTAATTTCTTCTTTCATTTCCTCCAAATCTCCTTTAACTAGAATATCAAGAGAAACACCAAAGAGAGTGCTTAATAGTACCAGGCTATTTATATCAGGATAGTTCTTACCGTTTTCCCAGTTTGAAATTGTCTGCCGTGTTACAAATACTTTTTCAGCTAAATCCTCCTGCGATAATTTTGAATCGAGTCTATATTTTTTTATTTGTTTGCTAATGTCCACTTTGATATTCCTCCTGCTTACATTCTATCGTTCGGAGCGTGTTCATGCTATCAAACCTATTTTACATCACTACTTTTTAATATGTAAAATGGATTTTACATGCCATTTTATTGCACTATAAATGTGTATTAAACAAATTTACTATTTATATTACTCAACCTTAAACTGGAATTTAATTACTTAACATTATGATTATTTTCGGAGCGAGGTATTATATCGGTGAGTATATACAAACCATGTAAGGCTTCCAGTTAATAATGCCGATGAAATCAAAGCTGTAAGAACACTATATGTTTGCCAAATAAGTATCGTTGACCAATCGAAGGCACAGCACATTATACACAGGGCAATCGTAGCAATCAGCAAAATAACTGTTACGATTATTCTCTTTTTTGTCATTGGCTGTCGCTCATTCATTTTCTTTCTGCGTAATCCTAAAAGAAAGAACAGAACAGCCAACAGGCAACAAATAATTGTGGCAGACGACAAAGTGATGTCAAGAAACTGTGTGCCGCTTATTTCATACGATTGAGAAAGATTACCATCCAATATCTCCTTAATTTTTAACACTAAATTTCTATTGGTATTTGCGCCGTTGGTCAGCAAGCAAAGGGCTGTGCGTTCGTTTGGCAGTATTGCCACTTCGGTTGCAAAATTGGGGTTACCCCCTGAGTGTTCAATAATTGTTTGTTCGGAATTTAATGACCACCCCGCCGCATAAAACATTCCGTTGACATCTGAAACAGACATGTCCCCATGATGGGACTTCTCGATAATCTCATGGAATATTTCGGGTATATCCTGAACAATACCCATCTGTATGCCCATCCAACGCGCCATATCTTTGGCGCAAGAAATGATGTAGCCCGCGGGTTTATTCCCAGCATAATCTGGTGCATCATATGGGGTCGTCATAAAGAAGGAAGAGCGGTAGCCCTGTGCCAATTGTCCAGTAGCTTGAGCATCTTCTTTGTAAACATACGTCTGGTGTAGCCCTAACGGCTGAAACACTTGCTTTTTCATGTAGTCTTCATAGCTCTGACCCGACACAATTTCAATAACCAGACCTAATATGTCATAATTAACAGTTCCGTAATTATACTGCTCACCAGGATAGAATGACAATTCAGCATCTACGAGCATTTCTACAGTTTTTTTCAACATATCTGGCGTATTGCCTTGTGGAATGATTTGACTGTGACTGCCATTTGTTAAGCCGCTAGTATGGTGTAAAAAGTTATTGAGTGTAATACTTTGCATATCAATGGGTTTCCCCTGATGCTTTAACGTAAACCAAGGTAAATACTTTTGGATGGGGTCAGTCATTGACAGCAGTCCTTGTTTTTCCATCAGCAGAATACCTATGCCCGTAAAAGCTTTGCTGACCGAAGCTAGCTCATATAGCGTATTTTCACTTGCCGACAGTCCCTTTTCACGATCTGCATACCCAGAAGAAAAGTAGAATACTTCATCATCAACAAGTATTGAAATTGACATTCCTGGCACACCTGATATACGACAGGCATCATCCAGCAACGCTTGTATTGCCGCAGATTGCGCATTTGACAACGGACAACCTTGTGTTGGGAATCCTGAGAATAATATAAGTATCGTTAATACAAAAACAATAGTCTTTTTCATAAACTCTCCTTAGTTACAACTACTAAACTAAATTCTAATTTATATTACTCAATATCAAATTGGAATTTAATAAATTTTCATTTGTTATTAATTTTTGTGTATCTACAACTAATAAAACCATTTTTATCACCCTTCGCAACTCATTTTTAGTGTTCTGCAAATTATTATATATTAATATTCAGACTTAAAATTGGAATGTGTAGCTAAAAGATTATCTTTATAATCTCCACCAAAGAGTTTCTCCTTCTTTATCTTTTTTGAATCCACAACGTTTTAAAATCTTTTGAGAAGCCAAACCTTCTAAATCAGTTTCAGCAATTACACTTGTAACACCATTTTGTTTTAATGCCCATCCACACATTGCTTTTACAGCTTCTGTCATATATCCGTTGTGCTCAAACTCTTTACCTAAACCATAACCAATCTCAACTTCACCATTTTCATTAGGAATATCTTTAAAATCAGCTGAACCTACTACAACCCTATCCTCCTTGCGAACTAAGAAAAAAAAGCTATGCCATAAATAATTGTTAGGGTCTTTTTGGGTGATTTCATACTGTCCCTTTACTACTTCAAGAAAAAATCCTTCCATTGATTCTGCCTTATAGGAACAATCTAATTCTTTTTCAAGTTGAGAAATATCTTCAATCCATAGTTTTAATTGATTAAGAGTTAAAGGGATAAGCTCCAAGCGTTCAGTTTGTATTAACATTTTGTTTCCTCCATTGAATTAAATTGTCAAACTTTTTATGTTTATAAATATTTATTTAGCATTTATAGGATTCTTCTCATAGGTTATCCAATCACTCCAACTTCCTGCATATACTCTAGCTTTAATTCCTACTTCATCTAAAAGTAAAAAATTAAAGGTTGCATCTATTCCTGATCCACAATAAACTGCTATATTAGAATAATCTTTTAATGGTAGAAAATTTTCTCTCACTTTATCTTCATCAACAGCTCCATCTTCCTTAAGCATATATTTCCAATAAATATTTTTAGCTCCAGGTATATGTCCAGCCTTTTTATCTATAGGTTCTTCTATTCCTTCATATCTTATGTTAGTTCTTGAATCTACCAATATAAGATCTTTTTTAATGTTATCTTTTATGTAATTTACATCTCCTAATATTTCTTCATTTAAAGAAATATTGAAGTCCTCATTTTTAATATCTAACTTTTCTTTGCTGTTGTTTTCTTCTATATATAGCTTTCTATTTTCTGTGATCCATTTATTTATACCACCATCTAAAACATAATTATTAGTATGGCCTACATATCTTAACATCCAACAAAACCTAGCTGCTCCAGCTATTTTTAATTCATCATAGGCCACAACTAAAGTATTTTTGTTTATTCCTAGTTTTCCTATACTTCTTTTAAAGTCCTCTACATCTGGTAATGGATTTCTACCTCCATGTTCCCTTTCTTCAGAAGACATAACTTTTTTTAAATCTGCAAAAACAGCATTTTTTATATGTCCCTTTTTATAAACTTCTTCTCCATAGCTATCCTTTAAAAGATCTCCTCTACAGTCTACAATGACTATATTTTCATCTTCTAAATGATTCTGTAACCACCTAGTAGATACAAAATTCTTCACAAAATCATCTCCCAAATATTTTTAGATATATTTTAAAAAGGATGTGTCAAAATAGACTTAATTTTAATATAGCAAAGAGAAAAAAATATATGAAATGAACATATGAATAAGCTTTAGCAGTTCTTAATTTGGCGGAATTAAAAATTTGCGTAATTCCTCACAGGACGTGAGGAGCCGGTAGTGAAGCCAGGACGGTGCCTCTACCGGGTAGAAAATTTTTAATGTAACCATATTTAGAACTACTTAGCAAAATGAGTAGTTTATGAATGTATTTTTTATCTTTGCAGTATTAAAATTAAATCTACTTTATTTTGAGACAGTTCCTTTATTTTTACAAACCTAATACGTCTTTCATGGAATATATTCCTGGTTTTTTATCCTTTAAAAATAAGGCAGCTTGACAGCCTCCATTTGCAAAACATTCCCAGTTGTGAGCGTGATGAGTTATTTCTAATCTTTCTCCCATAAGACCAAACATAACTGTGTGGCTACTTGAAATATCTCCTGCTCTCAAGGAATGATATGCGATTTTCCCTTCTTCTCTTTCACCTTTCCCATATCTTCCGAATTGAGCTAATTCTTTCAATTCCTTATTAAATGTTTTAGCTAAAACTTCTCCAATTTCTAAAGAAGTTCCACTTGGAGCATCCTTTTTATATCTATCATGCATTTCTATTATTTCAATATCAGACATATTGCCTATAGTATTAGCCGCAAGTTCTACTAATTTATACATAAGGTTTACCACCATAGAAGTATTTCCCGCCAAAACCACTGGTATTTCTTTTGAAATTTCATTTATCCTATTTATTTCTTCCTCTGAAAATCCAGTAGTACCACAAACCACAGATTTTTTACTCTTTAAAGCCTTTTCAAATACATCCATAGACGTTTCTGGATCTGTAAAATCTATAATGCAATCACATTTATCTATAACATTCTCTAAATTATCTACAACTTTACAATCTATATTTTTACCTAGATTTGCGACTATACCAAGATCTTGTCCTATGTAATCCCTTTCCTTTGGGGCTACTGCTGCCACAAGTTCTATATTTTCATTATTATAACAAGATTTAGTAACCAAGCTCCCCATTTTTCCCCTTGGTCCAATAACTATTATCTTCATTAGTATAACCCCCTGTTTATTTTCCTAAATAAATAAGTATTTTTTATTTATTATTAAAAATTTTATTAGATTATATATAATTTCATTCATTAACTACACTAAGTATTCTATACTAAATTTTAAAATCCTCCATAAAATAAAATCAAGGCAGATTTCTTTCCACCTTGATTAGCTAGTATAAATCTTTCTAAAACTCTTAAACTCTGTTTTCATTTAAATAATAAGAATACTTTATTTGTGAACTAATATTTAAGCGTAAAGTAAACAGGACGTGGCATTAGAGCGTTAGCTTAAATATTAGGGCACAAATATTAGTATTCTTTATTTTTATAGCTATCTATTGACTAAAATTATTTCTTGTTTCAATTCTTAACCTTTGAAGGCTATTAAATTGGAATTTGTTTTAATATTTTTTTATAATATTGGTACGCAAATTTCACAATAATGCTTATTTATCATCTGCATTGCATATCGTTCAAGAATAGGTCTTCTATCATCAAATTCATAATTTATTTTTGATAACTCCGAAAATATCTCCATCCATGCTTCTTGCATAGCATCTACTGTATGACTTATTTTAAATACGCAATATTTTCCACCCATAGTTTTTCCAAAATTAATATACTTATTATCAACCTTGAATTCATCCGAAACAACTAAACATGTATCATAACGACAATCTTTAGCTTCTGTGAATTTAGGGTTATCTTGGGCTATTCCTAATATAATTGAATTTTCATTAAATAAGTTTTTTTCTCTAGCCCAATTTTTTAATTGTTCCATTATTTGCACATTCTCTGAACCGTAAGGACCTGTTCTTCGTATATAAGCAATTTTATATGATGGTATCATTTCAATGTTAATATCCATAACTTACCTTCTTTTTTAATAGAGTACATCGATGCCTGAATTCATCATATAATGCTTTAAAATGTATTTCAACTTATTTTTTAAAATTGCCCAATTACTATTTGTCTAAAAATAAACATTTTTACATCTTTATTTATGTTACGGTTTAATTCTACCGCTAATTTTAATAGGGATGTTACAAAATTAATATAAAAAGTAATTTTGCAACACCCCTAGTTATTATTTATAAATACTTTCTTAAAAACGTGATTTCAGCAAGCAACGATTTCCTTAATCATAAACTCTTTTCCACATAGTATCTCCCAATCTTTACTTACGCAATTTGGGCATTTATTACTATTCTCAATAAGATTAAAAACTTTATTACACTTTTTACAAATAGCATTGCCTGGTAGTATCTCAATTTTTAGTTTTGTATCTTGCAATAATGTACCATCAACTGCAGCTGGGTAACATGCTTCAATGTATCTCGGAATTACCGATGAGAGCTCGCCAATCTGAAGAACTAATGTATCTATTTTGGTTAATCTATTTATTCTTGCAAAATTTTCAACATTTTTAATGACTTCAATCATAATTCCAACTTCATGCAAATGACCTCACCTCTCTTGTAAAAGTATAAAGAATGTACGAAACTACTCTCCCACCTATCTTATTTGGAATAATGCTTTAACTATTATATGTTGTCTTTTTCTCTTGAGAAAATTGATTTTACTGATTTTTTTACACTTTTCACTGCAATTCTTCCTTGACGTTTTATAACATGTTTTATAACTGCAGGTTTCATATCTTTAAACTCTACACCAGAACTATCATATTTTCTTATCAGTGAGATTGCGTCAAATTTACATCTTATAGTACACATTCCACAGCCCACACATTGGTATTGGTCTACAACCACAGCACCACAGCCAAGACAACGCTTAGTCTCCTTCTTTATTTGCTCTTCAGTAAATGTACCACGCAAATCCTTAAAGGTTACTTTTGATTCATTTCCTTCAACATGAAGTGGTCTTTGTCTAGGCAAACGATCATAGCCATCCATGTTTAAATTTTCTTTGTCAAGAGCACGATATTCCCTTTCACGGCTTATTGTCAAGTTATCACCATGAACATAGCGATGAATTGAAACGGCACCTTGCTTACCTAAAGCAATAGCGTCAATAGCAAACTTTGGTCCTGTTAGCGCATCTCCACCAGCGAATACATCTATCTCTCCTGTTTGGAAAGTGATAGGATCAGCTTTTATTGTCCTATTTGGATTTAATTCTATCTTAGTATCTTTTAATAATTCACCCCAATTCATTCCTTGACCAACTGAAGTCAATACACTGTTTGCTTTAACGATCTTTGTTTCATTTTCATCGAATTTAGGATTAAACTTTCTATTTTCATCAAAGACAGAAATACATTTTTTAAATTCCACACCAACAACATGCCCATTTTCCTGAATTATACGTTTTGGTCCCCAAGAATTGTTGATGGTAATACCTTCTGACAATGCTTCTTCAATTTCTTCCCCAAGTGCAGGCATTTCTTGTCTATTTTCTAAACAATACATATCTACTTGTGAAGCACCAATTCTTTCAGCAGTTCGAGCAACATCAATAGCAACATTTCCTCCACCAATGACGATAACTTCCCCTTCCATTTTCAAATCTTCACCTAAATTTACTTTTCTTAAAAAATCTACACCTGTCATTACCCCTTCTGCTTCTTCACCCTCAAGCCCTAGGTTTCGGCCAGCTTGAGCGCCAATTGCTACATAAAACCCTTTGTAGCCAAGTTCTCTCAGTTCAGGAAAAGTAGTATCTTTGCCAACCTGAACCCCTGTTTTAAATTCTACTCCTAATTCTTTCAAAATATCGATTTCTGCATTTACTACTTCTTTTCCTAGTCTAAAGGAAGGAATTCCAAGGGTTAACATACCACCAAGCTTTTGTTGCTTCTCAAACACTGTTACCTGATAACCATCAACAGCTAAGAAATAAGCACAAGATAAGCCTGCAGGACCTGCACCGATTACAGCAATTTTCTCCCCTCTATTATCTTTCCTTTCAGGTACAAAGCGATGTTCTTGTTTTAAGTCCTGATCTGCAATGAACTTTTTGATTTCATCAATAGCAAGTGGCTCATCTACATCTGATCTTGTACAAGCAGACTCACATTTTCTTGGACAAATACGTCCGCAAATTGCTGGGAAGGGATTTTCTTTCTTTATAAGCTCCAAGGCTTCTCTATACTTTCCTTGAGATGCCATCTTGATGTACCCTTGAATTGCTATGTGAGCTGGACATTCAGATTTACATGGACTTGTTCCACCCTCAGCAACAACTTTACGATGACGATAATCAGGATTCCATTTGTCCTTCCCCCACTTAGTATCGTATGGCGTTTCTTTTTCCTTCTCCACTATAACAGGTTTCTTTGTGCATAAATTTTGCCCTAGTGTTAATGCATTAGATGGGCAATTTTCTACACATTGTCCACAAGCAACGCATTTATCTTTATCCACTTGTGAAACATAATTTGATCTTGAAAAATCAGGGTTTCTATAAAGATTGGCATTCCTTAATCCAAAGCAGGAACATCCGCAACAATTACAAATAGCAAGGGTTTTTCCTGGTCCTGATAAATTAGGTATCTGATGTATCAAACCTTCCTTTTCAGCTTTCTTACAAATAGCAATAGCTTCTTCTCTAGTAATACGTCTACCTCTTCCTGTTCGAATATAATACTCAGCAGCTGGACCAAGCTGAATACACATTTCTTCAACGGTATGTCCGCAACCTTGCCCAATAACTCTCATGGATGTACGACATGCACAATCCGCAACAGAGAAAACCTCATGTTTATTAATCAGGTCTGAAATTTCCTCATAAGAGGCTCTTCTTGTATCACCTTCAATGGCGCTTTCAATTGGTATAACTCTCATTACACCCATTCCTACAGGAATATTTCCTGCCATTAATCCACCTAATTTTCTTGTATATTCTTCAAAGGATTCAGGAATTACTGGATACTTTTTTATATTTTCCCTATTCGCAACCATATATTCCATAACGCCAGGAACATAAAGTTCAAGAAAATATTTATCAACACCATTTTCCTTTTCTACTTTAACAGAGCCATCAACTGCCATCTTGTATAAAATCTTCTCTACTTCATCTACAGGTTTTTTGCAAAGATCCGCAACCTCCTCTAAGCTTTTGGGTTTGCGGATCTCTAGATGAAGTGCTACTTCTGCCATTTCATCTGTAGTAACTGTGGCAAGAATTTTATATTCCGGGTCCGTTGGTTTTACTTTTACTAACCCCCCAGTAATCCCAGCAGCAATTTTATTGGCCAGTTCAAGTACTTTTTTCTTTACCATATCTATTTCCCCCCAAATTAAATTTCACAGCTACTTATTTATACCCTCCAATTTTTTACTTCAGTACGTATCCAGTTGATCCATTCATCAATTCCCTCACCAGTTTTAGCAGAGATTTTGATAACCTTAATATTAGGATTCAATTTTTTTATACGATCTTCCACTGCCTTAAAATCAAAGTCAAAATTAGCTATTGCATCTATTTTATTAATTAATACAACATCAACAACAGAGAACATCAAAGGATATTTCAAAGGTTTGTCGTCACCCTCTGGTACACTTAAAATCATGGCATTTTTTGATGCACCAGTGTCAAATTCTGCTGGACATACCAAATTGCCTACATTTTCTAAGATGGCAAAATCAACTCCTTCTGTTCCAAGACCCAATAGACCTTGCTTGGTCATATTTGCATCAAGATGACACATTCCACCTGTGTGCAATTGGATTACTTTTGCACCAGTCTGAGCAACAGTATGGGCATCAACTTCAGAGTCAATGTCTGCTTCTAGAACACCAATGTTCATTTCATCTTTCAAAGCTTCAATTGTTTTTAAAACAGTTGTTGTTTTACCTGAGCCTGGTGATGACATCAAGTTTAATAAAAAAGTCTTCTCTTTTCTTAATTCCTCCCTAAGCAAATTCGCTTGTTGATCATTATCTTCGAAAACACTTTTCTTAATTTCAATAACTTTATATTTGTCCATATCACCTATACCCCCATTTTATATTAAAGTTTATTTATACTCTTTTTCTATTTGATAAATAAAAACTGTTATCCTATTAACATGATATTTATTCTGCAAGTGATTTAACTTCCTTATATTTTCCCAAATCTGTATAAAGCTCGCCAAGATAAGGATTTCTCTTTGTCTTACCTATTTTATAAATCATATAAATAAATACTGCTATATTTACAACTAGTGCTACGAAGCTAAATGCAAATAGTAGTGCTGGATTGTAGGGTGACTTAACAGCAAAAGCCCCCTTATCAATGAATGATGGGAAGGTCTGTGCAAACATACACCATAATGCCAGTGTTTGTGCACGGTGCTGTAGCCATGCTCCTTTTCCCACAGTAAATGCACAAATAGTTGGAGCCAATAACAAAGCAAATCCACAATACCAAGCATGTCCTGGCAGACAATTATACGTATAAGCAAAATTCCATAAATCATATGCTATTATCCAAAACCATAGCATATCAGGCCACAGCATATCTTTGCTTCCATCCTTAGCAGTCTGTTTTTTTATACAAATTCCAAACCATCCGGTTATAGTTATTATATTTAAGATACCTGCTATGCCATTCATAAAATTCCAAGAACCCCCAAGTACATACATAGCTTCATCTGCTAAAATTCCTCCACCATGATATTGAATACCAACTTGGAAATCCCGCGCTACTGCCTCTATAATATTGATAGCGAGAATAAGTGGTGGAAAACATAATGCCCATTTTTTATCGGATAATCTGCACTCTTCACCTGTGAGTTTATTTTTCCATTTAACATGCCTGATGCACCAAAAACCTATACATCCTGCTGTAGAAGAATACACCTTCGCTAAATGAAACCAGTCTGTATAAGTTGTATCACTTAATACTGTAAACCACAATATTGAAAGTATTAGTGGTAAAATAAAAAAACAGAGAAAACCAATAGTTTTCCATCTACGAGCTATTTCATTAAAACCAAAAAGCGCTACAAAAACAATTATCCAAACACCCCATACGCTTAATGCTGATGCCCCATCTGCGTAATTGAAGAGAAACATAAAGTACCTCCCTAATATAAAAATTGATATTCTATTAAGTTTATTATACAATTTATCCCAGTTAATCTTCAATAGGCAAATAACTAAAAGTGTCTATTGACATGCTACGCATCAATTTTCTATGGAAAATTTTTTTGAGATCCTTACTGAAAAGAATATAAATAATTAAAAATTTTTAATACACTTAGAAATCGTTATCCAGGGAAGTACCCGCTCTTTACTCCCACTCTGAAAAAGATGGGAGTATTAGAGCGGGTAGTCATCAGATAAATATATAAATATCTTAAAAATAAGAATATAATTGTAGATTTTACAGAGCGGAGCGAAGTAAAAGCTTCCTCATCTGTTCTCTGTTCATTTTACTCTGTACTCTAAATAAAGAAGTTGCGTTGCAACTTCTTTATTATTGGTTACTTATTTTTAACACTACTGATTCATATACCCTTAATAGTAATGATACTGCATAAGATTCAAATACTATCATAAATACTTCCTCTACAATCCTTGGTATCCATAAAAACATAAAACTTTTTCCTTGAAGTCCTGGTATAAACATTAATAGTATATAGGTATTTAGAGTACATACTATTATTCCTGGTATTCCTATAGCTAAAATCATTTTCATGTAATTCTCATATATATCTTTAACAGTGTTATTGTTTTTCAATTTAATATTTATTATAAATACTATTAAAACAAATATAGTTATTATTTCTATAGCTGACAAAACAAATATATATTTTTTACCTAATATATTCATTATTTTAAAAGAAAAGGATTTATCTAGCAGTAATGTCATTAAATGAATAGCACCAGCTAATGAACCTAAAACCATAAAAAATATTGGATAATATTTTTCTATTTTATCTATATGTACATTTTTAATTTTAAACCATATTATTCCTGTAAGTATACCACTTAATATACTAGTCAATGTTAAAAATGGAATATATGCTCCCATAGGTTTTATTATATAAGCTAATATGTCTACTACCCCAGAAACAACACCGCCTATAGCTCCACCAAAAAGCACTGCTGGCATTTTAATAAATATACCGGCAAAACTTATCCTCATAGCACCAGCTCCGGCTATAGGTACCATTATGCTAAAAAATCTTAATATTATAGCTGCAGCTATAAAAAGTCCACATAGTACCATTGTTTTCACTTGAATTTCTTTTTTCATTTTTGCTCCCCCTTTTAAAATAAAAAAACACTCATTTTCTCCACTAGATTACACTAAAGAGAAAAATAAGTGTTTTGAATATAACTCTCTAATGTAACAGCGGAATGCGGTAATACATCGCAAATCTTTTAAAGATTTTTCTTTTAGAGACAACTTCCCGTCCTCTAAACCTTAACGTGTAATTACCTACTCTGTTACTTTAAAATTTCAAAATTAAATTGTCTAAACACATTATACAGAAATACAAATATAATGTCTACATATTTTATATAGAAATGTAAAAACTAATAAAGGACAATAGAAAAATTAGTGCTAAAGGAGTGAATAAAATGGACGCAATTAGAGCTTCTCAGTTAATTAATTCTAGAGAAACGGATGTTTATTGTAAAGGCGAACCTGTAATTATAAGATCCGTAGATGAATATTCTAAAATGGCTACAGTGGAAAGTTTAAATAACGGTACAACTATAATGGCTCCTCTTAATGACATAAGAGATAGCGGTGTTATAAATCATTAAAATTTTGAATCTATACTAAATTAAGCACACCACAAAAATAATATTAATGGTGTGCTTAATTTAACTTATGTGATTTTTATAATAATTAGTATCCAAAATCTTCATTTATAAATATTACATGAATTCTATCCTTATTTCCTTGTCTCTTTATCAATGTATACTCATTACATATTCTCTCTTCACTTTTGCAGTCCATGCAATATCCTAGCTTTGTGCAAGGAGTTTTTCTTTGTAATCTTTTAGTATTAGCTGGTGCTGATACATATACGTTTCTTTTTATGGCTTCATCTAAGTCTCTCACTATTTTATTTACTCCGGCTATAACAATAACCTTATCTGGTCCATAAAGCATAGCTGCAACCCTATTTCCATTTCCATCTACATTATATAATTCTCCCTTTTCAGTTATAGCATTGGAACTTGCAAAATAGGCATCTGCAAAAAATGATTCTCTGAATACATTTTTGATATCCTGTGGAGTTAAGCCTTCCTTATATCTATCTAAAAATTCATATCTTCCAGATCTTAAATGATCTATAACTCCAGTTTCAAATAAAGTCATAGAACCACCGCAAGAAACCTTAGCTCCTTCTTTTACTATTTCTTTTATTTTATCTATTAATTCATCCTTATCCTTAACTAAATATCCATTCATATTATTTTCCTGTAAGGATTCTATGGTTCTCATTATTCTTTGTTTTTTTACCTCTAAAATATTTTTATCCAAAATCATACCCTCCCATACTTATTTATTTTTTTATTTCCCTACTAGTTATATTTTATCAAATTTTAAGTAAGAATTAACCATCATTAATATCAAATTTTGTGATTTTACTTAACAATATCTAAAATAAAAGAATTTATAAAATTTATCCGTAATTACTTGCAATAAGAAGCGAAGAAACGATTGAAATTTGATTTTAGAAATTCATTCCTTAAATATTACCTGAATAGTTACAATTTATATAACAGTTTTTAAAAATGTTATTATAAATTCCGTTCCTTTTCCCTCTTCGCTTTCTACAATTATACTTCCATTTTGAGATTCTATTATGGATTTGGTAAGGGAAAGGCCTATACCTATGCTGGAAGGATTAACTGAATTTTCTCCTTTATAAAATCTTTCAAATATTTTATTTTGTAATTTTTCTGGTATTCCTTCTCCGTTATCTTTTATACTTATAGTTAAAGATATTGGTGTTTCTTCACAACTTATTTTTATTTGTCCATAATTATCTGTATGTTCTATAGAATTTTTTATAATATTAGAAATAGCCTCTGCTGTCCATTCCATATCATGCTTAAAATATACATCTTCATCTATATTAATTATTACCTTTTGTGATTTTCTCTTAGCTTTCTCACTAAGACCTGCTAATGCTTTACTTACCGTGACATACAAGGGATTATTTTCTCTTTTAAATTCTACTACTCCAGCCTCTAGTCTACCTATTTTCAAAAGATTTATAATAAGCCATTCCATTCTTTTTAACTGTTCATCACTAAGTTTTAAAAAATTTTCTCTATCTTCTATTGGCATATTTTCATCCTTCATTAATTCATTAAACATTATTAAAGAAGATAGCGGCGTTTTTAATTGATGAGAAATATCTGATATTATATTTTTTAAAAATATTTTTTCTTTTTTTAAGTTTAATAAAGATTCCTCTAATCTGTTTGACATTAAATTAAATTTAGAAGAAAGAATATAAAAATCTCCTTCTCTATTTTCATCTACAAATTTATTGAAATGGCCATCCATTATTTCTTCTGAGGCTTTAGTGAACACTTCTGCTTTTTTATAAAAATACTTAAACTTATCATATATTATTATATATATAATAAAAATAGCTAAAGCAAAATAAATTATGGTTCTATATATAAATTTTATACTAAAGTTCTTTAATACTGGATTTTTATAAAGTTCTAAATTTTCATCATAAGAGTATTTTTCTAAAACATTCTTTCCTATTTTATAATTTTTTTCTTCATTATATCTTGCATCTTCATTACTCTTTAAAGAAAGTATTATTTCTTCTTCCAGTTCTGGATGTTTTGATAGTATATTTCCTACTATCAAGGTATTTTGATTTATGTAATCTTTATTTAATTTATTAAGTTCTCCTTTTATAAAAATTGTAGTTAATGTAGCAAATAAAATAAATATTATGCTGAATTTAAAAGTTAATTCTTTAATTTCAGGATTTCTAAAATATTTTAACAAAATTATCCCCCTCAGTTGTACTAAATTAATTTATAAAGATTTAATATAATATTTTATAGTTTTAATATATATGTAGTAACTATCTACTGAAAATTCCACAATCTACTTTACACTGAGTTAAAATATTAAATGGAGTTTACACAAATTGTTTTACATTCTTATAAAGCACTTTTATTCACTCCATCTATAACCTATCCCCCTTACAGTTTCTATATATTCAGGTTTTTTAGGATCTTTTTCTATTTTCTCTCTTAACCTTTTTATATAAACATTTAATGTGTTTCCATCTACAAAACTTCCATCCACATCCCAAATTTTTTCTAATAAAACATTCCTAGATAACACATTCCCTTTGTTTTCTACTAATATTAAAAGTAATTTATATTCCCCTGCTGTTAATAAAATTTCTTCTTCCCCTTTAAATACTTTTGCTTTTAAGGGTTCTATTATTATGTCCTTTGAAATTATTTTATTACTATTTAAATTATTCTCTTTTATATTCTTATTTTTTGATTCTGTTTCCTTAGCTCTTCTTCTTAAAACTGCATTTATCCTAGATAAAAGTTCTCTTATTCTAATGGGTTTTGTTATATAGTCATCGCCTCCCATGTCTAATCCTAAAACCACATTAGCTTCTTCATCACAGGCAGTCATAAATATTACTGGGATTAAGCTTTCTTCTCTTACTTCACTACAAAAATCATATCCACTTCCATCTGGTAACATTAAATCTAATAAAATTAAATCTAATTCTTCTTCTTTTAAAATCTTTCTAGCCTCTTTCAAATTTTTAGCTCTTTTAACTTCATAATTTTCTTGTTTTAATGTATATTCCACTCCAATGGCCAGGGCCATATCATCTTCTACTAATAATATTTTTGTCACAAAACCCTCTCCTTATATAATGTAGTTGTAACATTTAATATAAAATATATCTATTTTGTTAATAATTATTAACAGATTAATTCCAAAATCGTTCTTATATTCTTAGTATCCCATAGGATGTTTAATCATTTGATTCTTAAACTTGAATAAATTTTTCTTATATTAGTTACTAACTATATAATTAAATTATCAATAGATAAAAAACTTAATAATTTTATTATATATACCTTATTTAATTATAATTTATATTATAATTATTTAAAAGAAAAGTAATTTATCTATTAAAACATCTAAATTTTTAAATGTTATTTTATATAATTAAATTATAAAAAAATAGACTTAAGCTCTACTATGAGCTATAAGTCTTTATAATCCTACTTCACAACTAATAAATCCAATGTTGCCATCATACCTAAAAAGGCCATATAATCATCATTTTTTTTATCCCCTTTTTTATTTTTCCCCTTATCTTTTTCTATTATTTCTTTTTTCATATTTTTCTCCCCCATTATTATAGATTAAACTTTAAGCTTTTAACTATCATTTTTAATTATTAATTTTTTCAGTCCATTGTAATTATTATTTATACCTGTAATTATTACTTTTAAAGATTAACTAGCATAAAAACTTTACACTAATTAAAATTTAGAAGATAATGCAAAATATATATTACTATAAATAATCAAATTATGCTGAGATTCTAATACAAAATGTATTTTAATATAATCTAATTTTAATATAGCAAATAGAAAAATATATGTAATAAACATATGAATAAGCTTTAGTGGGAGTAAAAACTCCCACTGAAGCCAAGAACTCTGTTTATGAATATATTTTTTCTATTTGCGGCATTAAAATTAAATTTATTTTAAAACATCCTCTTATTGATACTATTTTTATTCTTTTGCTCTTATATTTTCTACTATACTCATCTTTTTAAGTTTTCTAAGTGGTATTATTGAAGCTAAAATTGTTATGGCTATTACTCCTAAAATACCTATTGCAAATACATCTATAGGAAACTTAATATCAAAACTCATAAAATCTGAGCTCTTTTTTAAAAGGAAATTATATAATACATAGGATATAATTGATCCAAATACACTGGTAAATACCCCATGAAGTAACCCTTCTAGCATTACCATTTTATTTAATTGGGCTTTTGTCATTCCTATAGCTGTTAAAGTTGCAAATTCTGATTTTCTAAGAAGTAATCCTATAGTTACAGTATTTATTATATTTACCATTCCGATTATGGTTATTATAGTTATAAAACCATACATAAATACCGCAACTTGCTTGTTAATGCTTTCCATTTGGTTGTTCATATTATAAACATCCATATAGCTTCCTTCTACTTCTTCTGCTTTTTTTTCAAAATAACTTTCATATTTTTCTCTAGCCTTTTCATCTTTATAAGTTATAGCAACAGATTTTATAGGTAATGTGCCAAAATTATTTTCAAAACATTTATCACTAAAAACTAAGCCTATACTATCTTTACCTAAATTTCCATTAAAACTGTCCTTACTTAATATACCTACTATAGTTAATTCAATGAAATCTCCTTTTTCTATACCTTGTTTATATTCTTCTTTTAAATTAATTTTCTTTTCTTCTCCTCTTTCAGGATAAAATTTATCTTTAGTCCTTGGAATTCTTATTTTATCCCCAACCTTATATTTTGTAATATCTGATATTACTTTTCCTCCGTTTTTCTTAGTTATCTCATTTCTATTTATAAGCAATACTCCATTATTATTTAAAGCTTTTATATCTATTTTTCCATCTACTAAATTGTTTTTTGCCTCTTCAAAGGAAGCTTTATCATAGGCTGAATATGCTATATTATCTAAACAGACATAATCTTTTCCTTTAATTTTTTCACTTTTAGGCATTTCTTTATTTATTTTTTCATAATATTTTTCATTTAAAATATTTTTTTCTAAATATACTAAAGCATTTCTAATCTTTGGAGCATATACTTCTTTTATACCATCTTTACTTCTAATTTCAGATATAAATTTTTGATCTATTGATTTATTTGTTTGAATACTAGCATCAAAAGGCATTGAATCCATAAATTGCTTAGTAATTTCTCCTGATATCTTACCCATAGAGGTGAAAATTATAAACATTATTAAAGATATCATAAGAGAAAAAACTGTTATTATAAATCTCTTATTATTTCTTCTTATATTTTTGTAGGCCACTGCCCCTTCTACACCAAATATTAATTTTGTAAGTCTTCCTTTTCTTCTTTTTATTTTTTCTTTTTTAAGGTTTGAAGAATTTCTTATAGCGTCTATTGGTGCTACCCTAGAGGCTTTTATAGCTGGACCTAACACAGATAGTATTATAGTTATAGCTGTAAGTACAATACATATAATTATAACCTCTTTATAAAATCCTATTTTTAAACCTTCAAATATGAACTGTTTTGAATTTGACATAAGCTTTATTGTAGTATAAATTCCTAAATATCCTGAAATTATTCCTATAGGAATAGCTATAATGCTCATTATAAAAGCTTCTTTAAATACTAGTTTTCTTATTTTAGCTGGAGTAGCTCCTATACTTCTTAATATACCAAATTGATTTATTCTCTCCGCTACAGAAATGTTAAAAGCATTATAAATAACAGCAACAGTACATACTATTATTAAGGTTACAATAAATACAAATATTCCCTTTGTCCCCTCATTTAATAAAGTGTTATTTCCCTCTGCCATAAGTCTTAATACGTCTTCATTAAAACTTATTTCCGGTATATCCTTTATTTTTTTATTTTCGCTTAACCCTACGGTTTTACCAACTTTCTTACCTATAGCTACCTTATTTTTCTTTTCTTTAAGATTTGCATAAAAAGAATACTCATCATCATTTTTTATGGAGTTCTTATCCAAATATCCTATAGCCTCATAAAAATTGCTTGATATACTTGTTTCAACATCAAAATATCCTACTATTTTATACTTTTTAACTTCTTTTGAATCCGATTTTTGTAAATTAATCTTTTCATTAGGATTAAAAAGTATTTGAGGATTGTCTTTTATTGCCTTTTTAAGTATTTCGGAATCCATATTAATTCCTTCTATATAATCTCCTACTTTTTTCCCTAATTTTCTCTTTGCTTTTTTTTCTAGTATTATTTCATCTGCTGCCTTGGGTTTTCTTCCTTCTTTCATATCAATAGTCATTACATTATTTAACATACTATTATCATAAAAATCTAAATTTAGGATTTTAGGATTATTGTCTGGTGAATTTTTACCAATATCACTGCCTGTTTTCTCACCATTTTTGTCATCCTTTAAAATAAAGCTATTATTTTCTTTACTTACACCATAATCCTTAATTTCAAAATTATTTTTTAATTTATTTACTTTATTTTCACTTACTCCTGAATATTTTACTTCATAGTTGCCTTTCTGCTCTCTTTCTCTTTGTATAAAATTATCTCTCATACTGAAAAATAAATTTCCTATACCAGAAAATAAAGATATGGCTAATATTATTCCTACTATGGTTAACACTGTTCTTTTCTTATTCTGTTTTAAATATCTTCCTGTAATTTCACTATAGCTTTTCAACTTTAGTCACCTCGTCCCCTTTAACTTCTCCATCTGCTATGGTTATAACTCTATCTGCCATTTTTGCTATATTTAAGTCATGGGTTATAAGCACTAGGGTTTGATTATATTTTTTAACTGAATATCTTAAAAGTTCTATTATTTCCTTGGAATTTTTAGAATCTAGATTACCTGTAGGTTCATCTGCCAATATTATAGATGGTTTATTAGCTAAGGCCCTACCTATAGAAACCCTTTGCTGCTGTCCACCAGACAGTTGTGAAGGTAAGTGATTTTTTCTTTCTCTTAATCCTAATATATCTAAAAGTTCTTCCATATATTTTTTATCTGGTTTTTTATTATCTAAAAGCACTGGCATTTCCATATTTTCTTCTGCGGTAAGTACTGGTATTAGATTATAAAACTGAAATATAAATCCTATTTTTCTTCTTCTTAATATAGCTAATTCATTTTCCTTTAAAGAATATATATTTGTACCTTCTAAAACAACTTTACCAGAGGTTGGCTTATCCACTCCCCCTAAAAGATGAAGTAATGTACTTTTACCAGAACCTGAAGGACCAACTATAGCCACAAATTCTCCTTGATTTATAGTTAAATTAATATTTTTTAAGGCATTTACTTTTATTTCACCTTTTCCATAACTTTTACAAAGATCTTTAACTTTTAATAATTCCATTTATAAGTCCACTCCTCTTTTTCTATTTGACTTGTCATCTACAAGTTATATATTAAACCTCTTTTATTACAATATTATAAATTTAATTATTACAAAATAGTAATAATTATGAATATATATTAACAAAAGCACCCAATCTCAAAGATTGAATGCTTTTTACATTTTCCTAATTTATATGTATTTTTAAACAAATTGTTCATTTAACATACTTAGCATGTCCTGTTTTTCTCTAGTAAATCTATTGTATACACTTTGTCTTATTTCAGGTGAACTACTTCTAAAATATACATTTACATTTTGACGTTCATTATATAAATCATTAATAATATTACTATCATTATTATTTAAATTTAGTTTTGAAAATATAGATGTAGCTCCTCCTACCCCATGTTGAACTACTGTAGACCATAAACTTTCCTTTAAAGCATTACTTCTTTTACTTATATCAAAATCAAATTTTGATTTCAAAGACTGCGCTACAGTATCATAAAAGTTTGCCTTTACGTAGTTTTGTTGTACCTTTAAAAATCTATCTTTATTTTGACTTGAAATACTCTTCCATGCGGCATCAAAATTTTCACCAAATGTACCGTTATCTTTAGACTTTGCATATGTAAGTTTATAATACATATCATTATTATTTCCTTTAAGTGAATTAATAAATGAATCTAAAGAACCTGTTCTAGATGAAAATTGCCATGCTCCATAGGACTTTCCGCCATAATCCCCTGGATCATCGCTGATTTCTGCGGGATTTAAATTAGATTCATACTTTGAAGCACGTATACCTAAACTGCTAAAACTATTATCCACTCTATTATTATAGCCTTTAGATAAAGAACTAGCTGCCCCTCTCATAGTTGAATTAAAATTACTTAGAGCATTCAATGAATTATCTAAACTAAATGAGCTTGTATTTGTCAAACTACTTAATAATGCCTGTGTTGCTACTAAGCTACCCATACCATTCATGCTGCCCATACTGCTCATACTATCCATGCCATTCATACTACTCATACCATTCATACTACTCATGCTACCCATACTATTCATCATTTGACTTAGCACTACCTGGAAAACCATTTGCTGCACTGCTTGTTGTTGGTCAAAATTCCCCAATGTTTTCCCATCAACAGTATTAGTATTATTACTATTATTCATTTGTGTTTTATATTGGTTTAAAAATATGCTATTAAGTAAATTTGTATTTTCCACCATAGTTATCCCCCATTTTATCCTAAAAAAGTATTTTTTCATCCTCACAAAATAAATATTATATTATATTATATGAATAAATATTTTTCTTAATAAACTTTATTTATATACAAAAGCCTGTAATAATCCACATTATAGCATTCTTTTTAGGCCCTTTCAATAGACACTTATAGGGGCTTTTCTACTATTTCCTAATATTTTGGGTATAAAAAATATAAATAAAACTCTCATTTAATAAAATAGATTTTTTAAAACAATTATACTTATATTGTTTATAATATTCTTTTTTATGAACTAGCTGATGAGGCCGCCGCTGCACTTGCTGCACAAGCTGCTGCTATGGCTGCCTGTTGTTGTGCTACTACTATAGCATTTATACTGTTCGCCAAAGTTATATCTATTAATCCTTTTTGAATTCTTTCTATATAAGAATCTGCTACTAAAGAAATAGCTAACATAACTATATGGGACTTTTCAATACTAAAGATTCCATAACCATCTTTTTCTTTTATATACTTATAAACCTCTTTTACTTCTTCTACTATCTTAATATCATTAGAAGCTATAAGAGTTAGTACCCCTAAAGAAGCTAATCCATCATATCTTAATTTGCACTTTTCACTCTTTAATTCGTTATATAAAGACACCGCCCTACTGCATTTACTTTGTGCATCTTCTTCTCCCAAAGCAAGTATTTGAGAAAGACTTTGAAGGGAATTTCCTTTAACAAAAGCCTTTTCGTTGAGTAGTTTATAACAAATCTCCATTTCTTCTGAAGTTTTTTCTATATCTAAATCTGAAGTAGCTAATACTGCTGCAAGAACATAATCATCTGCTGTAGTTAACCAAGGATGATTTTTCTTCATATTAGAGTAAAAATTCTTCATTCTTTGGATTTTTTCATCCCATTTATCCATAGAAACTTCTTTAACTATAGTATAAGAAGCTAAAGGTAAGTACTGACTATTTCTAAAACCTGCATCTCTCATTTTTTCGTATACCTTTTGCATGTTTTCAAAAAAATCTTTGTAATTACTTTCTAAATACAAAAGACTACTTAAAATAAATAAATTCATTCCTCTAAACTGAGAAAATAGCCCTACCTGTTTTTTTATATAATCTTTTATCTCTTCAATTTCTTCAACATTTACCTTCTTATCTTTAATAGCTGAGTTCATAGCCACAAAATGTTTTACTATGCTATACTCCCATTTAAAGGCTTTCTTAAGCTCATTATAATTCTCTGTCATCAAATCTATCTTTTGTTTTAATAATAATTCCATAGTTCCACCTCCACTATGATTTTTAATAATCATGTAAACATTTCTATTAATCTATGCTTTTTAGTATTTTTATTGTGCTATTATAGTGATTATTGTTTACTTAAAAACAAACTATTATTTTTAATATCTATTTTATCTCATTACAAACATACACAATACTATAGCTAAAGATATAACAAATATAATCTCCTTAATATAAGCATTTTTTTCTTTTTCCATCTTTCTATCCCCTAATTATAAATATTTTTTAAATAATTTTTATCCCCTAAAAAGTAATTCTTATAATAAAACTTCACTGTTCCATAAACAGAGTTCGTGGCTTTATAGGGAGTTTTTACTCCCACTAAAGCTTATTAACAGACTTCTTAGAAGTTTTACTCCTTAGAAGTCGTTATCCTTTAGGAGGAAATGGTTATCCAGGGACGTAACCGCTCTTTACTCCCACCTTGAAGAAGATGGGAGTATTAGAGCAGGTAGTCATCAGATAAAAATTACTTAATTCAACTTACCTCTATATTAAACTATTTATATTACAATATACTGAACTTAATTATTACAATTTCGTAATAATATAAAATTATAACTAAATCTATAGTTTTTGTTATATTCCAATAAAATGCTATACAGTTAATATTATATAATAATATGTCTATTTATAACAGTGTTAAAAGTCATGTATATATATTACTTTTAGCACTTAAATATATCTCATATTAGTTATAATCTATAATTGTAACAAAAATTATTTTTAAGCATATAATAATATTGTAATTAAATTATTAATATTAATTTTTCAACCAAACGATGGGAGAGAGAATTATGCAAATTAGAAGTGGACAAGCTTATTATGACCAAACTATTGGTGGTTGGAATCTTCTAAATGGTGATGGTATAAGAGAATATCGTACTACAATTAGTTTCAAAGAAGTATTTGAAAAAGAACCAACTGTAATGGTTGCTTTAAGCGGCCTTGATATAATAAAAAACCATAATGCACGTGTTAAAGTATATGTAGATAATGTAACTAACCGTGATTTTACGCTATGTATCCACACTTGGTCAGATTCCGAAATTTATGGAGTTGGAGTTAGCTGGATGGCTTATGGTGAATAGTAAAATTTAGATAATGTTTTTAAGGAACAGAAAATACTTCTGTTCCTTTTTTACACTAGTTATTGCCTTTAAATTTTTATTTCCTATAACTACTACCCTCTAGATAAATGAATATAAGCATAAATTTAATAGGAACTTTAAAAACTTACTTGAATTAGATATTAAATTATATGTATAATTTAATATGTGTTGGTTAACCTTGTGGTAGACATATGTTTTACATACACAAGGTAAAAAAGGCTGTACTTATTTTTGAGTACAGCCTCTTATTTTAAACTCCATTTACAAAAAATATATAATAAATTCCCATGAACTTCAGCATAAATTTCTCCATTCATTTTTTCCATAAGTCTTTTAGAAATAGATAAGCCTAATCCATTGCTTTCATTCTTATTGGTTCTGGCATCATCTTTTTTATAGAATCTATTAAAAATTAAATCTATATCTTCCTCTTTAATATCATCACATCTATTAATTGTAGTTAATACAGCTTTATTATTTTCTTTTTTTAAACCTATATAAACATCTTCCTTAGAATGTTTTATAATATTTACTATTAAATTTTGTAGTACTCTTTTTATAGCCCCTTCATTTCCAATTACCATAATGTTGTCCTTTGGCAAATCTATTTTAGGAGCTATATTTTTATCTAGAAAACTATTATAAAAAGAAGCTATGACTTCACACAGTATATTATTTATATTAATCTTTTCAAGCTCAATATAATAATCTGGTGATTCTATAATGGAAAGTTCAAAAAAATTACTTAATAAATTTTGTAAATCCTTTGCTCTTCTTTCAGCTATGTCTATATATTCTATTTGCTTTTCCTTTGATAGATTCCCTTTTTTTATCATTTGTATATAACCTATAATAGATGTAAGGGGTGTACGTAAATCATGAGATATATTAGCTATATTTTTTCTTATTTCTTCTTCTAGTCTTTTTTGCTTAATTTGTGATTGTATATTTATATCAATGTGTTTATTAATGCTATAGGCTAAATTCTCAATTTCTTTATCAAAAAGAGTAGCATCTATCTTTTTTAATGATTTCAAATCATTATATTCATTTAATTGGATTGTAATGTTTTTTATTTCTCTTTTCATAAAAAATACATAGGGGAGTAAGAGCAATAAAAAAATTATTAGCACTATTATAATAAAAATCATATTACTCTCCTCTCCATTTTTTAAAAATTATGACCTTTTACGTAGTTACTTTTTCTTAACAGGAATCCAAATTTCGCTGTAGTAGTTTTCATCTTGATTACCTTGCGGATAATCATCCGTATTAGTGTACATTTCAATATTGTAGCCTGCTGCAATTTCATAATCTTTGCAATTAGGTAGCCATTCTGAGAAGATTTTTCTGCTCACATCTAGCATAGATTTCGGCATTGGGCCCTTGCAAGCAAAAACAGCCCAGGTGTATTTAGGAATAATCTTTGTAACAAAACCATTAGGTATTTCCATAGACGGATTATAATTGTCTGCAATCAAATATTCAAACTCATCTGAGCCCATGCTCTCGTCTATATTTACCCCGTACATTCCACATACAAATTTCCCATTTCCTGTTTCATAATGCTCTGTCCAAAACTGTGGGACTTTTGTAGTTGCACTATCATATTTAAACACCTTTGATACACCCATGACAGTAAAGGAATCCTTTTCAACAATTTTGTAATCCATAATATAACCGCCTTCCAATAAAAATTTGATTTTCAGTGGAGCAAAGGATTTAATCATTGCTCCATCTTTTCGAACAGCAGTAGGTGTGACACCATGAAACCGAGTAAAAGCTTTTGTGAAACTATCCGGTGAGGAGTAGCCATATTTCAGTGCAATATCGATTATTTTTTCATCAGTAGAAACAAGCTCACTGCCGGCAATGGTAAGCCTGCGTTGTCTGATGTACTCTCCCACCGTAAAACCACAAAGCATTGCAAAACCTTTTTGGAAATAGAAGGGAGACACAAATGCTTTTTTCGCAATATTTTCTATTGACATTTCTTCAGTGATATTCTCCTCAATATATTTGATAGCTTCACCAATTCCTTCAATCCAGCCCATAATCATCACCCCTATCTGTATCTATATCTTATCTTTTTTCAAGCGGTTGTTACCGACTTTTTGTGTTATGTTTTGTCTTGTCTGAGAGATTATTAAATAACCTGTACATCAAATTACTATTTTTATTTTATATCCTGTTTTTTAAATACTAAAACGCCTAGAAAACTAGTAACTATAATTAAAGCAATGCAGGTCATTATAATATGATGTATATTTTGTATGCTTGGTGGCATAATGCCTATATCCATAAGCATAAAAGTTGGAGTATATCTTTGACAATAAACTCTTCCTATAAAAATATTTGCTAAGAAAATATATACCATACCTATAGCTACAATTAAAGATTTACTCTTTATTAATGTAGATAAAAATGTATAAATACTAGCTATTGCTGCAAAAATAATCCAAACTAGAAGCGTAAAATTAATTACCTGTATTATTTCATCATAGGAAATTTTTTTTATAGCTCCACTAATAAAAGCTACTATAACAGTACCAAACAACAATAAAAATGTTAAAATAAATGTAACTACAAACATAATAATTATTTTTGATATATAAACCTGCTCTCTTTTATGTCCATAGGATAAAATATTCTTTAGTGTTCCATAGGAATATTCTTTAATTATAAATTCTCCTGCTATGAACATAATTAATATTTCAAAAACAGGTACAAAACCAAGGGCTGAATGTACAAATTCTATAGCTTTTGGGTTTCCCCTATTATTAAAATTATTTAGCCAAAATCCATATTCTCTTCCTCCAAAAGCAGAGTTAAATACCTTATACGTATGTTCCTTAAAAAAGAATAAGTATATGGTATAGGCAACACAAAGACTTATTAAAATAAGTGAATTTTTAAATACCCTATTATGTTTTAACTTATAAAATTCGAATTTAATTAAATTATACATTATTTAAAATCGCCTCCTACCAAATTTATAAAATACTCTTCTAAATTGCTCTCATTTGGCATGATTTGATCAATTATAATATTTTGTTTTGTAAATGTAGAAGAAACTAATCTTGAATTATCCACATAATCATAAAGCTTTATAGTACCATCTGGCAAAACTTTAAAATTATTTGTGGATAATTCTGTTTCTAAAATAGCAGCAGCTTTATTTACGTCATCTACTTTTATACTTAAGTTTCTTTTACATTTCTCATCTAACTCTTTTAATGTAATCTGCTCCATTAACTTACCTTTATGAATAATTCCATAACAGGTTGCAAGTTGATATAATTCTCCTAAAATATGACTAGATATAAGCATTGTTATGTTTTTTTCTTTATTTAATTTTTTTAAAAGCTCTCTTACTTCCTTAATTCCCATAGGATCTAATCCATTTATAGGCTCGTCCAATATTAAAAACTCTGGATCTCCTAATAAGGCTATAGCTAATGCTAACTTTTGCTTCATTCCAAGAGAAAAGTTCTTTAGTTTTTTATTCTTATCTTCATAAAGACCTACAGAATTTAAAGTTTTATCTATGCATTCTTTACCTGGAATACCTTTTTCAATCCTAAAAGCCTCTAAATTTTCATAGGCTGTCATATACGGATAAAAAGCTGGTCTTTCTATCAAGGCACCTATTCTTTTTCTAACATTACCTAATTCATCACCCTCTTCTTTAGAAAATAATTTTATTTCTCCACTGGTAGGGTAGACAAGTCCTGTTATCATGCGAATAAATGTAGTTTTTCCTGCTCCATTTTCTCCTATAAAACCATAAATCTCTCCTCTTTTTATACTAATATTTAGATTATTCACTGCAAAATCCTTTTTATATCTTTTACTTAAATTTGTTGTTTTTAAAATATACTCGCTCAAAATAAATCTCCTTTCTTAGGTTTTAATTTAATTCATTATTAAGTTAAATCTTTTATATTATTATCAACATGTTGATAACCTTACTACATATTTAATATTAAAACCTAATTCCTAATGAATTCTAAAGAAAAACCTTAAGAAAGTATTAAGTTAAAACATTACAAGTAAGACTTCATACTGTAATAAAGTTTTTAATATTAACATTAATTATCTATCCTATAAATATGGAGCATTTATAAAAGCATGGAAATTTAGTTTTTGTGTTCCTATGATCAGAAAGTAAATAAAAAAATTTTAAATTAATTTAAACTAATAACAATGTTAATATTATCCATTTAATTTATAACCCAATTCATAAACAGCTACTAAACAAATTAATATAGAATAAAGAAAGATTAGCTATCTAACTTATACCCGATTCCCCAAATGGTTTGGATATACTCATTCTCTGTGCCTGCTTTGGACAACTTATTTCTTAAATTACTTATATGTACATTAATAGTATTATCATCACACAAATACTCACTGCTCCATACGCTTTCAAATAAATTAGCCTTAGTAAAAACCTTTTTAGGATAACCCATCAAAAGTTGTAAAATATCAAATTCTCTACTTGTTAACATTATCTGTTTGTCATACACAAAAACTTCTCTAGTATCTTTGTTAAGAGATATTTCTTTATATTCTAATAAATTTTGTGGTGCTATATTGGAAAATTCTTTATACCTTCTAAGGTGTGAATCTATTCTAGCTGACACCTCATCTATATCAAAGGGCTTTGTTATATAATCATCTGCTCCCATTCTTAAAGTTTCTATTTTAATATCCTTTTCTTCCTTAGCTGAAATTAT
The DNA here is from genome assembly GCF_054768215.1 of Clostridium sp. CTA-1. Lineage (NCBI taxonomy): Bacteria > Bacillati > Bacillota > Clostridia > Eubacteriales > Clostridiaceae > Clostridium > Clostridium sp. CTA-1. The sequence goes on along the minus strand of NZ_BAAAAP010000002.1, from coordinate 207,021 downwards.
TATTACAGGCATAGGTTTACTTTTTCTTATATTAGATTTAATGTTACCCTCCATCCCTGGTAACATTAAATCTAATAAAACCATATCCCAATCATATTCTTTTAAATATATTAAAGCTTCTGTTCCGGAATAAGCTGATTTAGTAATATATTCGCTTTGTCTTAACATATCGCATAATAACTTATTTATATCATTATTATCTTCAACAACTAATATTTTAATGTCTTTATCCATTAATACTTCCCCCAATATAGTTAATATTTACCTTAGCCCTTACTGTTATTATAACAGGTATAGTGGGTAGACAAAAAATAAAAACTTAATTTTAAATATTGAATTATAATAAAATAATTCAATAATAGCTATTAAAATAAAAAAAGCCAAAGAAACTCCCTAGCTTTTTTTATTTAAACTATTTTATTCTTTTTAGTATAATAAATCCCTTATTAAAGATACTTTTCTATTTAAAATAAATTACATTTTCAAGCTGTTTACATTTCCCGTGGATTATTGTGCATCCTCTAATTGAGCTTGTTTCCAACTTATATTAAATAGTTTTTTCCATAAAATTATATTAATTATAAGCAAAATTCCAATGTATATATAAATACTAAAACTATATTGTATTGAACTTCTAATTAACTTATGTAATCCGAAAAAAATTCCTGTAAGACCTGCGGAAACTACAAATGCAATAATAGAATTTTCCCCATTACTTTGAAAATCCTTGTAAAAAGGTAATTCTTTTTTATATAAGCTTTGCATAACAACCATTAAAATCATCATACTGAAAAACATTACTATTATATCTGGTAATATTCTTAATCCACATATTATTAAAAAAACAATACAAATACTACAAAATACTGGGAAAATATATCTTGATATAAATCCTTTTAAAACTCCTTTTTGGATTTTTCCTGGGTTGTCTATAGGCAGAACAATATATATCCATGAACCTTTATATTTTTCACTTTGACTTAAAAGATCTATATTTGCCACTAACATAAACACTGATAAATAAATTGAAAAATAATAATTTCCCTTTGAAAATTCATTAAATGCCTGTGAAACTGATTCATATTTTGAAAAAGAGCCTATAAACATTAAGAAAGGAAAAATCACAGCAAAAGCCAAAGTAGGATACAATTTTAGCTTCAACTTTCTTTCTGTAGCTATCATGTTTCTTGAAAAACGGAAAAATACATTTTCTATTTTATCTCTACAAAAAATAGATGCATATCCTTTATGCCTTACCCCTTTAGCTTCTTCAAGGTTTCCTTTTTTACTTATACTGCTATCAAGTTTTTGCAAATTTTCTTCAAAATAAGGCACAATAAATTTATAGTATATACCAAAAATTATAATTGGTATAGCCACGCACATTATGCTTAATAAAACATACTCCCTTCCAGTATTATGTTCCATTATTAAGCTATATGGCGCTCCAAACCACACTGGTGGAACTAAATAACTCCACCATTTAATTTTAAAATTTACATTTACACCAGTAAAATCGAATACTCTTGGTATAATTTGATATCCTAAAGCAAGCACTACTGATAGCACTATTTGAAAATAATTTATTATATCTTTAAGCTTTTCTCCATCAAAAATTTTTAATATAAAATAATACAATATGGCGGTAAAAAACATTGTAAAAAATGATATCAATATTATTTGAAAAAAGAAAATTATAAAAAACTTAAATTTATATTTAATAAGTCCCCCTATTAAGGTTGGCCCTGCAATTGCCCCGGAAATAGATGTAATATAAATTAATATATGAGTAGTCTTAGCTGCGTTTATTGTTTTGGGATCTAATGGTTTAGTATTTAATATATTCTTATCACGAATATCCAAAAGTACAGAAGAAAAATCTGCAATCATAGTACTCATGATTAAAAACATTATGGCACCTATATTTATACTCATTTTTACAACCATAGGTGATGGGATAAAAATAAAAACCATAAGAAAAGCTCCCATTAATCCATATAGAAGAAGTGATTTTTTAAAAGTATTCTTTTTATCCTCATTTTCCTTGTCTTTATATATTGTTGGAACTCTTCTATTATCCATCAAAAGCTTTAATTTAAGTATTGTTCTCATGGAAGCATAATTAACACCAAGTTTCTCATATATAAACTTAAATTTATCAACAAACTTCAATATTTTAAAATCTTCCATTTCTATACCTCCTTTAGTACGGAGATAAATTCATTTGCAACCTCTTCATGCTTTGTAAATCCAGTTATTTGATTAAAAATTTGTTCAAGAGAACCTTCCATATTCCTTTTCTTTAACTCTTCAAAAGTACCATCCGCTGCAATTTGTCCATTATTTAATAATATTATTCTACTACTTATTTTCTCAACAACTTCCATTATGTGAGATGAATAAAATATAGTTTTTCCTTCTGAGGCTAATTTTGAAAGCACCTCTTTAAAAACAAGCACACTATTTGCATCAAGTCCACTTAAAGGCTCATCTAAAAATAAGATATCAGGGTTATGAATAAGACTTGATATTATCAAAAGTTTTTGTCTCATACCCTTTGAATAAGAAGATATTCTTGAGTGATATGCTTCCTCTATTCCAAAAAGGCTCATAAGTTTTTTTGCTTTATTATTTACTCCTTCTAATTCCATGCCATATATTTCGCCTAAAAAAGTTATATATTCGTAAGCTGTTAAGTTGTCATATATTTCTCCAGTTTCAGGCACATACCCTATTTTATGTTTATACCCTACATTATCATAGGATATATTATTTCCAAATATTTTTACTTCACCTTCATATTCCTTAACTAAACCAAGCATTATCTTTACAGTAGTACTTTTTCCAGCACCATTAGGTCCTATATACCCAATAATTTCCCCTTTGTTTACATCTAAATTTATTCCTTTTAATACCTCTTTACTTCCATAACTCATTTTTAAATTTCTTATAGAAACTACTATATCGTTTGACTTGTCCATAAATTACCCCCACTATAATTTATTATAAAATTTTTTATAATTAGTTTAAACACATTCCTAATTATACCATATGTAAATGTTAATAGAATACATTTTTTCCATGGTATACTCAAATAAAATATATGAATATAAACATAGACTGTTTCACTTATATAACTAATATTTTTTAATAAAATATATTAATAATCAATCATATTATAAATAATCCCATTAATCTAAGATTTTTAAACACCAAATTAAAAATGTTATAGTTCTTTAGGTTAAAATTAGGTTAAAATTGTGTATAATTATTTAATATTGATATTAACCTATTTGTACTTATTTATGATTTATGATATATTATTTCTAAAATTACTTATATATTTTAAACTGAAAGAAAAGGTGGAGTTTATATAATGACGAAATATGCAATAGTATTTTTTATATCTATGGTTCCAATTCTAGAATTACGTGGAGCTATTCCATATTCACAGGCCTTTCAATTACCTTTGCTTCAATCTTATATTGTTGCAATTATAGGAAATATGTTACCTGTACCTTTCATATATCTATTTGCAAGAAAGGTTCTTATATGGGGAACTGACAAACCTGTTATTGGGAAATTTTTCTCATGGTGTTTATCAAAGGGAGAAAAAGCAGGAAAAAAATTAAAAGAAACAGCAGGTAATAAAGGTTTATTTATTGGTTTATTATTATTCGTTGGAATACCACTTCCTGGAACCGGGGCATGGACAGGCACTTTGGCAGCTAGTTTTCTAGATATGGATTTTAAAACTACTGTTATAGCTGTTATGGCTGGAGTATTACTAGCAGGTATTATAATGGGTACTGCTGCTGTTGGTTTGTTTAAGGTTTTTTAAAATTATTTAATGAATTATTTAGGACTTTATATAGATAAAATGTCTTATAAATAATTATGTAATTTTTTAAAAAGTCAATTAAAACTTCTTAGCTATAAATATAAAAGCAAGTTAATACTTAATAAAAATCTAGTGGAAATTTATGATTTATGCATCATAAAATTTTCACTAGATTTTTTTATAAAAGAAAATAAATTGTATTTTTAGCTCTGCCTAATTACATCAAAAATTTATTTATCTTTTACTATTTTGTTTATAACATCTATTCTCAAATCCCCTAATACGTTAGCTAATTTAGTATTTATAACTTCGTTCTTATATATACTATTTTTGTTAGCATCGACTATTTTAGAAACTTTTTCTTCTAACTTTTCATAAGTCATAAGATCATCTAAATATAAATCTACTAAATCCTTTAAACATGTAGCTAATTCCTTTGGGTTTTTGTACACCTTTCTCATTTTGTTTATCCTCCGTATTAATTTTAGTAAATATTTTTATACAGAACATAATTGTATCATAAAAATAAAAAAAGATGTGCAAATTTTTCAAGAGTTTTTAAATATTATTTCTTATACTTTTCTATTATTTTAAAATCCACTAGTTTCAAAATATTGATTGCATAACAAAAGACTTTATTTTAGATTATTGACTACATTTTGTCTCCTTATCCAATTCCATTCCTTGTAGTCCATTTAAATAAACTTGATAAAAATGATTAGTTGGTCCGTTTCCTTTACCAATTTCTAATGAATGTTCGATTGCCATAGTTATATAATTTTTTGCCCTTCTTACTGCTTCATTTATTTCGAAACCTAAAGCTAAATTAGAAGCAATTGCAGAAGATAATGTGCAACCTGTTCCATGTGTATTTTTTGTATTAATTCTCTGAGTTTTATAATGATAAAATTTATTTCCATCATATAATACATCTACAGCATCCCCAATATAATGTCCACCTTTTATTAAAACACTTTTACATCCCATGCCTTCAATAATGCCAGCAGCTTTCTCCATATCTTCTATAGTTTTTATTTTGTACCCTGAAATTCTCTCTGCCTCTGGTATATTGGGAGTCAAAATATCTGCATGATAAATAATAGATTCAATTAGTGTAGATACGGAATTAGGGTCCATTAAAGGGCATCCATTTTTTGCATACATAACTGGATCTATTACAACATTTTTCGGTTTATATTCTTGTAGTTTTTCAGATACTGCTTTCATACAATCTGGCGTAGATAGCATTCCTATTTTTACTGCATCTGTACCAATATCCTCATAAACTGCATCAATTTGGCTTTTAATCATATCGGGTGTAACATCTTGAATATTAATTACTCTACTAGTATTTTCTGCAACTACAGATACAATAACACTCATTCCAAAAACCCCATGAGCAGAAAAAGTCTTTAAATCTGCCTGTATCCCTGCTCCTCCACTACAATCAGAACCTGCAATACTAAGTACTTTTTTCATAGAATCTTCTCCCCCTCTATAAAAAGAGGGTGTATACCAAAATAGATCTAATTTTTATATTTGAAGTCTTAAAATCCAATCTATTTTTTTAACACCCTCTTTAATTTGAATAATTATTATTTATTATATCACTGTTGTAAATATTCGGTAATAATCTTTTTGGCTTCTTTTAACCATATACGTATTTCAGGTCCAGTCCTAAACAGTCTATTATTAGGATTATCTGCTATTTTATATAATCTACCATAAATAGGATACTCATTCTCTAAATTATGATATACACTTCTTCTAGCAGGCAATAAATATTGAGGATATTTATTATTTTCATCAGGAGAAACTGCCTTAACCATAGTGTTTTTGTCTGTGATAATATTAGCAAGTTCAATTGCTTTTTCTTTTTTATATGAATTTGTTATAGAAGAATTTACTCCAACCACATCTCCATAAAAAATAGGGATATTAGAATTTTTTGATAAAGAAATTGTCTTAAAGTCAATATCATTTGCAAATTCTTTCATTTGGGACATTGCTTCAGTATAACCTATATAAGCCCTTCCTTTTCCGTTAATAAACCATTTAGCCCTAATATATGAATCATTGTCTTCCGGCCAATAATTAGCTTGATTTTTTCCAGCCATTGATTGTAATAATCCTAAGCTATCAATGGCATCTTTATTTAATTCATTTAAATTAGGTAATGAATTAAATTCTGTATACTCTTGTGTTGTATCAATCAGTGAATCTAGATACATACAAGCTTTACTAGTTCCTCCAGACATATCTATTAATAGTCCTTTATTATTAGGAGGAATAATATCTTCTGATGTGTTCTTGCCTAACTTATCATTTAAATCATACACAGAATTTACATTTTGTATATCAGAATCTCCTTTTCTACTAAATAAGAGATTAGTACATATAATTTGAGGTATTGCATAAGCTGAACCTTTCATAGTACACCCTTCCATTGCAAAGGGTAGAATATCTTCTTTATTTTTTATGCTCCCTTGTGGGATTTGAGATAGATATCCTTCCTTTACAAAATGAGATAAATAAATTGCATCAAAAACAAATACATCCAAATCCTTTGGTGGATCCTCGCTATAACAATCCCAATCTACAAAATTAAGTTTTATATTAGGTTCTTTCTTATTCCACTCAGTTTCAACTGCTTTTTTAAAACGTATAGGATCAGGAACATATTCATATAAAGCTACATTAAGAGTTTGTTTGGGTTCATCACCTGAAAAAGCCTGTACATTTAAGCCTGAAACCAATGTAAAAATCATTATAAATGAAAATAAAAAAGATAAACTTCTTTTGAATAAATTTTTCAATTTCATGGGTTTACTCCTTTCATTATACATGTAATTCCTCTCTAAATTTGCTTATTTTTCCACATCAAATATAATAAAGGGTGGTTTATTCTTTTCACTCCCCCACTCTTTAATTTCATATGTTTCTTCAATAGCATTCAATTCATGTTTGTTTATTTTCTCTATAGTTGGTTCTACAATTTTATAATTTTCAAATCCTACTGCTTCCAGATTATTAATATAAAAATCTGTTGACCAATAATAATCCTCCAAAATTAGCACTTCATTATTAGGGATTTTCAAAAATTGTTTTTTATGATCCCCTAAATGATAAGCTTGTCCACTTTTTCCATTTGCAAAAGTTGAAAATTCTACTCCAGCAGCATTAGGATTAGAATCAAGAATAAAAAATTTTCCACCTTTTTTTAGAACTCTAAAAATTTCCTGGAAAATCGTTTTAATTCTATCTTTATCTGAATTATTAATTATTACAAAACAAAGAACAACGCAATCTATGGAATTTTTCTCTATTCCTTTTAATTGGTTTTGCTCAATTAATTGGTAAGTTATATTTTCTTTATTATGCTCTTTCATTGCAATATCAAGCATATTTTTTGATTGATCTACTGCAATAATTTGTGATTCAGGTTTTATCTTTGCCATTCGCTCCGCCACTTTTCCTGGCCCACATCCAAAATCTAAAATTTTTTTAATAGATTTATTTGATTTTAAATTTTGAAAAATATAATTAAATCCCAAAATATTTTCTAGCATATCATTATACAAATTAAACTTTTTTGAAACATCTTCGTCCTTCCAGCATGTACCCAAAATATCCCCTCCTAAAAATACTGATTCCACTTATTACAAAACAAATACTTATAAATTGGTTCTAAGCTTTCATATATTTCATAATCCAGATTTTCACCATAATATATTTCCTGGTAAAGTACAAATAAATAAATGATTTGCTTCCAATATTCATCTATCTCTAATTTATCAATATCTTTCTTTTTTAAATGGACTGTCTGTTTTCTTAGTTCTTTTTCATATTGAAGAACTATTTTTAAATCTTGCCAATTATCCTTTTTAGGCATTCTAGGAAAATAGAGCTCCTTTTTAGCACTTTTGCTTTCGCATAATACTTTTTCAGTTAATTTAAAATCTGGTTCATATATATGTGTTGTTGCTACATTATGACTGTATTGCCCTACATCTAAATTTAATTCAGTGGCTAAAAACTCTTGAATAAAAGTAAATGAAAAAACATCACTTATAATTCCTCGATAAGCATCGTTTGCTCTCATAAAAGTTGTCATATATAATTCATGTTCTCTAATGAAAAATTGAAATCCTATGGTACAAGAAACATCTATATTCTTTAATGATAAATCTTCATTTGCATCAAAGATTTCAATAAATCCTCTCTTTGTATCTGGATCTTCTTTGAACAATTCAATTATCCTATGCCACTGATTAATGTTATTATGTCCATAGGAAAATATCTTGGGACCATATGCAGTTCCTGTAAGAATTTTGCCATCCATAGAATATTTCTTCATATTGCTTGCATAATAAGAAATGTAATCTAAATCATTAGACCCCGATAAATACCATAATGCTTCTGCAAAGTTAAAAACAATATTAGTTTTCCTTGATTTTGTGTAACAAATTCTTTCTCGTGGATTTTCTAGTATCATAAAATAATTTAATCTTTCTTTACTTACATTTCCTCTTGGTTGATTTATAAACTCAGGGTTATAATATACATCATTTAAATTTTTTAAATACGCTTCATGAAAATTTTTAAACTTCATTATTTTCACCATCTAAATATAAATCTAATTTCTGAAGATACTCTTTTTCCTCATTATAAATTATATAATGTACGTTACTTACAGTATGTAATCCCCTGATTAAATAAGCATAATTTTCTTCTTTTTCAGCTAGAAGTAAAATTACTTTTTTCCCCATTGCTGAAGCCCATCCAATTTCAATATGGGTTCCTGGGGAAACGGGTACCCCTGGGAAAGCTATAAATAAATCGCATTCTTTTATTGCATCATAATCCAATTTTGTACATTGATCTGGAGACATAAAATTAGCTCCCCACTCTTCTCTCTTATGTGCATTATCTACTTTCCATCCCTTTTCTTCTAAAAATAAAATAAGATCTTCTATTCTCTTCTTTTCTCGTTCTTTCATAATCGACTGCTTTTCCTTAATTACCCCTTTAAAGGGAGCAGCTAAAAACACTCTTTTATTCATAATTACACCTCACTTTAATAATATAAATTTACACAACTTCCTCCTATATTCAGATTTTAGATACTATAAAACAAGTACAAAGTAGTTTTTAAACTTTGTTTTAAGTAATAAGTTTTATTCTTAATTTAAAACTTATAATATTGGTTTTTTATATATATTATACCATTAATTGTTAAGCCATCAATAATTATATGCTTAATTTTTTCTTTTTTAGTATTTTATTTACATATTTATTTAAAGCGTAGCTCCTAGAAATATGCTAATAAAATAAAAAAGTGATGGATAATTCCATCACTTATACTAAAATCATATTAAGTTTAGTTAATGCTAAATCAAACATATAAACTATTTTATTCATATCTTCATTTTCAGATAATATAGTAATAGCTTTTATTATATTTACTAAGCTGTAAGTATCGACGTATCAACTCGGAACTGTTCACTAACATATTTTGCATAAGTTTTGTGGCTTTTTACAAGTTCTTCATGCGTTCCACTACCTGTTACCTTACCTTTTTCAATGAAATAGATTTTATCACTATCCACAATAGTAGCTAATCTATGGGCAATAACAAGTGTTGTACGACCTTTCATTAAGTTAGAGAGTGCCTTTTGCACCATCATTTCTGATTCACTATCAAGGCTTGCTGTTGCTTCATCCAACATCAAAATTTTTGGATTACGTAAGAAGGCACGAGCAATTGCAATACGTTGACGTTGACCACCAGAAATTTTCACTCCACGTTCACCAACTTCTGTATCAAGAGCATTTGGCATATCTTCTACAAATTTTCGTGCATATGCAAGTTCTAATACATTCCAAAGTTCTTCATCTTTAAATTGTTCATCAAGACCATAAGTTAAATTATCACGAATGGTTCCAGCCATAATTGCACTATCTTGAGAGACAAATCCAATTTGTCTACGATAATCTGTTAATTTAATATCTGTTATTTCTATATCATCAAATTTAATCCTTCCCTTGCTAGGTTCATAAAATCTTTCAAGTAAACTAAAAATTGTTGACTTACCACCACCTGATGGACCTGCAAAAGCAACAATTTGATTTGGTTTTGCTTCAAAAGATATATTAGTCAAGATTGGTTCATCCTTTTCATAGGAGAAATTGATATTTTCCACCCTGAGTTCCTTATTAGACAAATCAACTTCATTACCATTTTCAAAGTCTTCTGGTTCTTCGCTAAGCAATTCTTGTACACGCTTTGTTGAACCAGCAGCTTTAGCCATTTCTGAGAACAAGGTTGCAATACTAGGCATTGCTCCAATTAAATTAAATAAATACATTAAAAAGCTCATTAATGTTCCTATTGCCATTGCGCCTATAGCAATTCGATGCATACCATAAGCTAATAAACCAAAAACCATACTCATAAATATCATCATCATAAATGGTTGCATTGTTGCATCAAAGATTGCTTCTTTCTTTCCTACTTTAAACAATTTATCTACTTTATTATTTGCACCTGTTTGTGCTTGTTTTTCTGCATTAGATATTTTTACTAGTCTAATTTCACTTAATGTTTCACTAACAATTCCATTAAACTGTGCAAGTGCATCTTGTCTAGTATGAGCAACTTTTGCTCCAAATGTCATAATTGGGATCATTACAATTATGACAATTGGTACTGCAACTAACATAGCCACGCACATATGCCAATCCATTTTAATCATCATATATACTGATCCAACGACAAGTATTACACTGGCTAATGTTTGAGGAAAAGTAGCAGCAAGTAGTTGCTTTACTTGCATAGTGTCATTTACCAAATGGCTTGATATTTCACCAGCTTTCACTGTATCAAAATATTTTACTTTAAGTGTAGTTAGTTTTATCCATAGTGTTTTTCTCAAATTTTGAATGACATTTTCACCAAAAACACCTAGTATAGTTCCACCAATTGCTGAAACAATTGCAGAAGCAATAAATAACAAAACAACTTTTAATAACAGTGAATAATCCATTCCTTTAGAAAAATTGTTTACTAAAGATGCTGCCAATTTTGGAACATAAATTTGAACACTAGATGATATAATCAAGAAGATTACTCCAATAACCAAAAGATAATATTTAGGTTTTGTTGTTGTAATTAATTTGGCAAATTGTCTAAATGAAAATTTGGTTCCATCTTTACGTACTGAATTATTATCATGTCTGTCTCCGCCCATTATTTATGCCTCCTTTCTCCAAATCTTCCGTGACCGCCGAAACCTCTAAAGCCACCAAAGTCACTGTGATTTAACATATGTTCACGAATAATATGTTCGCGCGCACGTCCAAAATGTGCTGACATTTTACCAAATTGCTGCCACATTTTATCATCACCAAAAATTTCGCTTAATTTTTTTTGAAAATCTTCACTTGAAATGTTTTCTAACATACGAGTTAAATAATCATCTAACTTTTCAAGTTCATCTTCTTCAAAACCTTTAAATAACTTAACTTTCAGGTTTTCTGAAATATCCCCTCTATCTTTTAAACTTTCTCTTCCCTTATCAGTTATCAATACATAAGTAACCCTAGCATCTTCTTCAGACTTTACACGTTCAGCCGTTCCTACATCCTGGAGTTTTTTAATAATCTGAGTTACGCTTGATGGTTTTATATCTAAGTGTTCAGCAATACGACCCGCCGTAACATTTTCTTCATTGGCCAATAAACGTAATGTTTCAAAAGCATTGTCTGTCTTTTCCTGTACTTCATTTCTAAAGAACATAAAGGGTTGTCTGGCAATGTGCATTAAATTGTTTAATATATTATTTTCATGCATTTTGTATTCCTCCGCTTTAATTTTGTTAGTTTATACTTAATCTAACGAAATAAATTATATGCTCATTTATTTTGTTTGTCAATATTTAAACTAAATAAATTTAATTATGTTTACAAATTCCTTATGAATCTAATGAACAAAAGCTCCCACATTGTGAGAGCTTTTGTAATTATTCTTCTATTTTAATTTCTTCTGTATCTGTTGTTATAATCCTAGCAACTTTAAGACTTGAAAGATCTCCACTTTTATTTTGGAATATGTTCTTGTCTACTATAGCCTTACCACAATTCTTAATCAAAATAAAAAATATCTTCAAATTTTTTATTTAAGGCTATACAAATTACTAAAGCCAATTTCGCCGATAGACAAAATTGTCATGTTTCAATGGAACTAATTGTTTGACGAGATACACCTACCATTTCACTTAATTTAGATTGATATATACTTTTTTCAGCTCGGTGAATTGAAAGATGAATTACCACTTACCTATGAGATTTGTTATAATTCATGAATTGTAATAATAAAATATAGTTTACATACCCTGGGGATCCTTGTGAAACCTCGGGTCGAGCTTGTTCTAAACCTTTCTTTAACGATGAAAGTCAATTAATCATTGGTGATTAGTAAATAATACCCTTAAACATAATTACAACGTCCATATGCTTAAGTCCAAGGCATTCCATATGGACTTTGTTTTCTCTTATCAGTGTTTTTCTAAATTCAATAAATCTGCTAAGGACAATTTAGCAACAACTTCGTAACCATTCCCCTGCCCCAGCGGTTTAACAATTACTGTTCCCATGTCTGGGATTTGGCCCAAACCAATTCCTTTTGGAAAGCTATGAGCGACAATGACCATATTACTACCCTGAGGCGGTATAATTTCCAACCTTGTCTGAAGAGAATCTAGTATTCTTCGTTGCTCTGCAGTAAATAGATTTCCACTTAGCCTATAAATCTGAAACCAAAATGGGTCTATTTGAACATTTGCCGTTCCAAAAGCCAATTGTGCCGTTTCTATGGTTCTACAAAGCGGGCCTGTTAAGACGGGATAATTAATAGGAATTTGTAAATTACGAATAATTTGACCATAGTAAATTGCTTGTCTTCTTCCTGTTTCCGAAAGATTTCTTTGAGTAAAACAGTATAGAAAATTTAGATTAGGTTGGTCTTCTCCAACAGTCGCTTCCCCATGCCTAACATATAGTATATATCCTCCACTCCTTAATAAATCTAGTAACGATCCATTCAATTTAAATTCTCCTTTCCCTGTGCATACATTCTATATCAATAATAATGTATGATAATCAACTCAAAGGTGTTAGCCTATATTTTTAATAGATCTTCTATTACTTTGGTCACTCTTAGAAGGCAATATTTACTGCATATTATGAAATAAAAAAACAAAGCAATACAACTTGTATTCTAACAACAGCTTTATTTAACAAGGAAACTTTGTACAAGTTACTATTTTTCTTTCCACTAGCTACAGTTCTCCAAGCTTTATGTATTCATTTAAGGTCATAAGCGGCACTCCTTACATTCAAAAAAGGAGCAGAAAAAATTTTTTCCACTCCTTTTAAATTATTATTTTATTGCTTTTATTGATGCAGACATAATATATTCTCCAACCTTTAAGTTATGTCCCCATTTTTCAGCATATTCCTTTGAGACTTCTTTAGTTTCAATTTTAATATCACTAAAGCCAGCCTTTTCTAAATATACTTTTAATTCTTCAACTGAAGATGCCCCAGTAACTCATCCACAATAAAGTTTCTCATCTTGCTTCATTTCCTTGGTCAATTCTCTAATAAGAACTATATCAGAAATAGCAATTCTACCACCTTTTTTTAATACACGATAAGCTTCATTATATACTCTTTGTTTATTTGGAGATAAATTTATAACACAATTTGAAATAATTACATCCGCGGTATTATCTGCTACAGGAAGATTTTCAATTTCACCTAATCTAAAGTCTACATTTCTATACCTATATTTCCTAGACATAACTCTTGATTTACTAATCATCTCTGGAGTCATGTCAACTCCAATAATATATCCCTTAGTCCCAACTTTCTTTGAAGCTAAAAAACAGTCAAATCCTCCTCCACTTCCAAGGTCTATAACAGTCTCTCCTTCTTTAATATTAGCTATTAATTGGGGATTTCCACAACCTAACCCCATATTAGCTTCCTCTGGAACAGTTGATATTTCTTCATCAGAATATCCAATCTTACGTGATATCTCTATGGAAGATTTTTTAAGATTAATACTTCCACCACAGCAGCCATCCTCTTTTGCATTTCCAATAGCTATCTTTCTATAACTATTACGGACAGCATTTCTAACATCTACCTTTTTAAAATTATTTATCTTTTTTAAATCACTCATCTTCTTTAAATCACTCATCTTTTTTCCTCCCTACTTTAACTATTCAGTGCTGAACCTCTCACGACTAAAGTCGTAAGGTTCTTAGGTACTATCCAAACTTTTTTTGTAAAACTTCATTATCTTAATGTAATATAATTTAATTCTCTTAACTAAGTTTTTTATTATTTACATTTTGTTTTATCTTTACAGATACAGTCATCTGTTTCCGTTATAATATTCATAAAAAATAAAATTAATTTATTACAATTAGTAATATTTAATGAATAATGTGACCATAAGCCTTCTTTTCTAGATTCTACAAGGCCACAATCCATTAAAACCTTCATATGATGAGAAAGTGTTGGCTGTGTAAAATCAAAATGTTCTAATATATCACAAGCACACTTTTCTCCACAGGACAACATATCAATTATTTTTAATCTACTACCATCTGATAATGCTTTAATAATTTTTGCATTATCATCATAATTTAAGTTCATTGAGTTCCCTCCAATACAGATATTTATCTATGCACAGTATAGATCACATTCTATATAGTGTCAATGTACTTTATATTTATCAGCACTAAATATACCCATACATAAACATTCATCCATATAGAAGTATGTTATACAAATAATATATTAAATGTGAACCTGAAAGTATTAACTATACTCTAAGTTATATATTGTGCAAAATAGATTACTTAACACTAATATTATTTAAATACTAATAAAAATCAAATATAAAATTAAAATAATAATTAAACTTATAGACATAACTTTTAAAATTTCTACATAAATAATGTTTTTATTCTAAATCGAGTAAGAGGAAAATAACTTGCAATGCAGAATATTACAATGAATAATAAGTTTATTCATATTGATATGAACTTTAGCTTAGAATAAAAATAGTTTACAACTAAATAATAATTTTGGAGGTAATATGATGGATAATATTGACTTTAATAAAATAAGAGAAGTTGCTGAAAATTACTATAGAAATGGAGATTTTTATTGTTCAGAAGCAGTAGTTAAAACTATTAGAGATGAATTTAAAATAGAAGTTTCAGATGATGCTATAGCTATGGCATCAGGATTTCCAGTAGGTATGGGAGGTTCAGGATGTACTTGTGGCGCTATAGCAGGTGGAATAATGGCACTTGGTATGGTGTTTGGTAGAAAAGAAGCAAAAGACCCTATAGTTGAAAAATCCATGGAACTAAGTAAAAAATTACATGATGATTTTAAAAAAGAACATAAAAGTCTTTGCTGTAGATTTCTAACAAAGGGCATGCAATTAGGTTCAAAAGAGCATATGGATCAATGTATAGCATTTACAGGTGAAGTAGCGGAAAGAGTAGCAAGAATAATAGTAGAAAATAGATAAGTAACAAGAATATATTTTCTTTACTGCTGGTAGACATTTTCATCCTTCATGGAAACCTATCGGGCATTTTTTAGCCTATAATATATATTCTACATAAATAATGAAAATACTTTTTGTATAAATTTAAAGGACTGTTTACAAGATATGTTTATCAACAACCCAAGGAAAATATAATTAATTTTTAATTATATTTTCCTAATTTATATAATTCTCACCTATTATATACTAAGCGCTCTTTTAAATATTACTGAACCATCATCTGGTTTTGGCATCCATCCTATTCCTCCATGAGGTTTGGCTAAAACACCTACAAGTTCCCATCCTTCTTCGCCATAATTATTAAGTTCATTCTGTAAATTAATAGGACTACCTAAATTTTTTATAGAATTAATTTCAATAACTTTATATTTCCATTTCATATACATCACCCCTTAATTAATTCTAATAGAAGTGTAATTTTAAAATTTATTTATTATTTCTCTATAGTTTCTGTTGAAAACCATCCCCGTGTATTATTAGCAATTCTAACAAGAGTTAACATTATAGGTACTTCAGTTAAAACTCCTACTACTGTGGCAAGAGCCGCTCCTGATTTTAACCCAAACAAAGATATTGCAACTGCAACTGCTAGTTCAAAAAAATTACTTGCTCCTATCATTCCTGCTGGTGCTGCAATACTATGAGGTAGTTTCCATAGCTTTGCCCATCCATAAGCAATAGTAAATATAAGAAATGTTTGAATTGTAAGAGGTACTGCAATCAATAAAATATGAAGCGGATTGTTTAATATAATCTCTCCTTGGAATGAGAAAATAATAACTAAAGTTAAAAGCAATCCTATAATAGTTATATTATCGAATTTCTTTAAAAACACATCATTAAAATACTCTATTCCCTTATTTTTTATAACTGATTTTCTTGTTAAAAAGCCTGCTGTTAAAGGTATAACAACAAATAATATAGTTGATAATATTAATGTTCCATATGGAACTGTAACATCACTTACCCCCAATAAAAACGCTACAATAGGTGCAAAGGCTACTAATATAATTAAATCATTTACAGCTACTTGAACTAAAGTATATGCTGGATCTCCTTTAGTTAGATAACTCCATACAAATACCATTGCTGTGCATGGTGCTGCTCCTAATAATACTGCACCTGCTAAATACTCTGTAGCAAGGTTTGATGGAATAAAAGATTTAAACACAACCTTTAAGAAAAATGATGCTATAAGATACATTGTAAATGGCTTTATAAGCCAATTAGTAACACAAGTAACTATTAACCCTTTAGGCTTTTTACTTACACCTACTATACTACTAAAATCAATTTTTAACATCATTGGATATATCATTAGCCAAATTAAAATAGCAGTTGGAATGGATACATTATAGTATTCAAATTTATTTAAAGTTTCAGGTATCTGAGGAATAAATCTACCAATAAGTATTCCTACTACAATACAAAGTGCTACCCATATAGTAAGATACCGCTCAAATACTCCAAGACCTTTCTTTTCTTTTTTCTTATCTAGAGACATATTATCCCTCCTTAAATTAATATTCTAATCATGCCCTATATAATATTCTAAAAATTCCACTACAAAATTTGTACTGTCACTTTATAGTGGAATTACGCTTATTTTATTAAGCGGTTAAGTATCTCCCCCTTAACTTCCTCAGGCATCCATCCTATAACTGCAAAATTACCTTTAGATATTTCATTCACTTTGTTAATCCACTGTACCTCATTGTTGGCTTTTACCTTTAAGATAGAATTTGTTGTATTGGTTGCATAGAAACTTGAATTGATAACCCACCATTTACTGTGAATACCAGCTCTATTTAAATCTTTCTGCAATCTTAAAGCCTCATAAACAGGAGTAGTTTCAGCTAGTGTTGCGATGATTACTTCTGTATTTTCCTCATTTCTAAGCTTAGGTAAAAGCTTCTTAACTGATTCTGGAATATCTCCTTGTGACCGTTGAATTTCTTTATTATAACTTTGAGTAGAGTCTAAAAGTAATAAAGTGTGCCCTGTTGGTGCTGTATCAATAACTACAACCTCATTTTCTGACCTTTCAACTATTTCTGCAAATGCTCTAAATACTGCTATTTCTTGAGTACAAGGTGATCTTAAATCTTCTTCAACATAAGCAATATCATCTTCACTCATGGTTTTTCGTGCTTTGCTTAATACCTCTTCTTTATATTTTTCTAGTTCCTTTTTTTCGTCTATATGGCTTAGAGTTATTCCATAACTTTCATCTAACACAAATTTTAAATGATCTGCTGGATCAGTAGTTGTTAAATGTACTTTCTTTCCTTTCTTAGCTAATCCTACAGCAATTGCAGCAGCTATTGTAGTTTTACCTACACCACCTTTACCCATTGTAAATATTACTTTTTTATCAGTATTATATAAATCTTCTATTACCTTATTTAATTTAGGTACATTAGTAGTGTTTAATTTTTCATCATTATATTTAATATTATTATTCTTTAAAAAAGCTCTTACATTTTCTAAACCTGTTACATTATACGGTCTTAATGGAATTTGAAAAGTTTCAACAGTCTTTAATGATTGTGGAATATCTTCTAATGCTTTTTGTTGTTTAGTATAAATAGCATTAGAAAGATAATCTTCATGCTCTTCAAGTACTCCATTAATAACTAAAACTTGATTGTTTACTCCTATATCTTGAAGTTCTTTAGAAGCTCTTTCAGCCTCCTTTAAAGGTGATACTTCTGGGCGTGATACAAGTATAAGTGTAGTTTTATCCTTATCCGCTAGAGTATTTACTGCATTTTTATAAACTTCTTTTTTGCTTTCAAGTCCTGAAAGCTGTCCTAAACATGAAGCACCATGTGTACTTTCATTAATAAAATTGCTCCATGCTGAAGGAAGCTGTAGCATCCTCAAGGTATGACCTGTTGGCGCTGTATCAAATATAATATGGTCATATTCTTTTTCTACTTTTTTATCAGTTATAAAGGTTGAGAATTCATTAAATGCAGCAATCTCAACAGTACATGAACCTGAAAGCTGTTCCTCCATATTTTTCAAAACTACTTCTGGTAGTTTGCCACGATAAGGAGATATTACACTTTCTCTATATTCAGCAGCCGCTTCTTCTGGCTCAAAGTTTGCAACCACTAAATTAGGAACTTCTTTTATAGTAACTCCCTTATTATTTAATTTTGTATTAAAAACATCTTGAAGATTCGAAGCTGGATCTGTACTAACAAGCATAATTTTTTTACCTTCATCAGCTAAAGTTACTGCTACAGCACAAGCCGTTGAAGTCTTACCAACTCCACCTTTACCAGTAAAAAATAAATATTTAGTTAGATTCATATCTTTCACATTAAATTTTTTAAACATTATATCCCCCTCTTTCTTTTTAGCAACATCCACCTTTACAATTACAACCTTTAGATGGGTTTTTTATAGTAATTTTCAAATAATCTTCTGATATATCCAATAATTCACAAAATTCCTTGTTAGTTGGATACGCTTTTGTCTTTACAATAACACCATCAACCATTGTAACTGGAAGTATTTCTACTCCTTCTTTATTTAGAATTTCATTTATTTCCTTATTGTCAACAAATATTTGTGGATTACTAGTTAGATTATATCTTTCAACTAATATTCCATTATTTTTTAATCTGTTTATTGTTGTAGCTATCCTCAATAATTCTGGATCAACAGATGGACCGCACACTCCTGTTGAACAACACATAGCTGGATCAAAAATTATCATTTTTTTCATAATCATTCACTCCTTATTTTTTACTATTTACATTTACATTTTGTTTTATCTTTACAGATACATTCATCTGTTTCCGTTATAATATTCATGAAAAATAAAATTAATTTATTACAATTAGTAATATTTAATGAATAATATGACCATAAACCTTCTTTTCTAGATTCTACAAGACCACAATCCATTAGAACCTTCATATGATGGGAAAGCGTTGGTTGTGTAAAATCAAAGTGCTCCAATATATCACAAGCACACTTTTCTCCACAGGACAATATATCAATTATTCTTAATCTACTACCATCTGATAATGCTTTAATAATTTTTGCATTATCATCATAATTTAAGCTCATTAAACCCCTCCTATATAGATGTTTATCTATATATAGTATAGATCACACTCTATATAATGTCAATATGTTTTATGTTTATCAACATTAAATATACTGATACATAAACATTTATCTATATAGGAGTATATTATGCAAATAATATATTAAATGTGAACATGAAAATATTAACCTTGCAAATATAGCTTTTAAAATTTTTATATAGATAATGTTTTTATTCTAATAAAAAAGAGACTATAGGTCATTAATCCCTATAGTCTCTTTTATAAATATAGTAATGTATATTATAAATTTTTTTAAAAACGTTCTGAAAAATCATACTAATTTGTAACCAAATAAATTTTTCTAATTTAATTTCACTAATAAAAAATTTATATGTTTTATCTACATTTACTTATCTAAATCGATTTGTTTATTTTTAATTCTATTTGCTAAATCTTTAATTTTATGTTCTATGATTTTTGCTGTATTAATAAATTCCTCATCACTTTTACCTGTAGGATCTTCTAACCCCCAATCCTCTGTATGTTTTGCTGGTAAAAATGGACATATCACATTACATCCCATTTTTATAGCAATATCGATTTCAGGAATATCATCTAAAAGCTTGGAAGTATGGCATTCATTCATATCCACTCCGTATAGTTTTTTTATAATTCTTACAGCGTCCTGGTTTATTACTGGTTTAGTTTCTGTTCCAGCAGAATAAGATTCAAAAATATCTGATGCAAATAGCTTTCCTAAAGCTTCTGCCATTTGAGATCTACAAGAATTATGAACGCATATAAAGGCTACTTTGGGTTTCATAAAAAATCACCTCTTTAAATATTTTTTTATAATCATATTGTATTTTTTATAATTTTTCAATATAAAATTGAAAATTATACACTTTTGAGATACCTTTTTAAGAAAATTATAACCTTTACTCTCTCATTGCTTTATTATTATTAATTGAAGTTCCACCTAGACATTCATTTTTTATTCTAATTAAAGGAAAGTTGTTTCCTGGGCAATCTGTTTGATTTAATTCTCTATGTGCATATATTTTATTTATGTTATATTTATTTTGTAAGTAGCAGATTACCTCTTTTAAAGAATTATATTGAGAATTGCCCATTTCCTCTACATTAAATCTTCCTTCCATACAAATGCCAATAGACACGCCATTATAACTTAGGCAATGAGCACCTATAGCATTATCTGGTCTACCTTTATAAATGGATCCATCCCTCTTTATAAAATAATTATATCCACAACCACTCCAGCCATTATTTAAATGCCATGAATGAATATCTTGTATGCTACAACCTGAGGCTTCTGCATGATGTAATATAATCATTTTAGGATTATTACCATAAGTTAATCCCCTAAAATCTAAATTTGAATTTATGATATACATACCTGTTCCCCCTTTATTTAAATTTATAGAGTTATTAAAGATTATTTTATTACTGTGCCAATAAATAAAAGTAATTATTCTAATAAAACTTCACCTAATCTTAAAAATTTAGTTATAAAAAGCCCTCACAATGTAGTATAATCCCCTTATAGTAGACACAAAAAAAGAAAGCATCTTATAATGGTGCTAAAGTATCTACCGTGAGGGGGTTTTTTATATGTCTAAAAAGAATAACCAATATAGTAAAGAATTAAAATTAAAGGCCGTAAATATGTATATTGATAGTGGTATGAGTGCTCTTCAAGTTGCTAAAATTCTAAATGTTAAATGTAAAACACAAATCCAGAGATGGGTTAAATTATACGAAGATAAAGGTAATACTGCATTTGACGAAGAAAATCGTGGTAAAGCCACTGGCCCAAGAAAAGGTAAATCTAAAACAAAATTTCATTCAGTAGAAGAAGAATTAAATTATTTGCGCATGGAAAATGAATTTTAAAAAAAGTTATACTCCCTATCGGAAAAAGAAAGTTAGGAAATTTATTTAATGTTATTAAATCTTTAGCTAATAAATATAGTATTTCTAAACTTTGTAAACTCGCTGGTGTTTCGCGAAGTAGTTATTATAAATGGTTAAATAGATTTAGTATTTCTACCGATAGGGATAAACGTAATAAAATCATAAAAAAACATATTATCCAAATACATAATAAATATAGAGGTACTTATGGGAGAAAGAGGATTTGTATTTATTTAAATAAAATATTGAATTTTCCAGTAAATAATAAAAGAGTATATAGATTAATGAAGAAATTAGGACTTAAATCAGTGATTCGTAAAAAAGTATATAAACGTAAATTTAAGTCATCAAATATTATGGATAATTTATTAGATAGAAATTTTACTGCAAATATGCCATTACAAAGAATATGTATGGATATAACTTATATTCCTATTAATAAAAAAGCAAAAAAATTTCTATATTTAAATGCTGCTAAAGATTTATTTAATGGTGAAATTGTAGCTTATGATGTTAGCACTCGAAACAATATATCTTTAGTTCAAAAAACTGTAAATAAACTTTTAAATATGGATTTGCCTAAGGAATATATTATACACACTGATCAGGGATTTCAATATACGCATAAAAAATATTGCAATCAACTTAAAAATTCTGGGATCATATAATCTATGTCTAGAAAGGGAAATTGTTGGGATAATGCACCTATAGAAAGTTTTTTTAGTAATCTTAAATCAGAACTAATATATTTAATTGATACTGCTGAAATTCATGAATTAACTAAACTAATTGATGAATATATTTATTTTTACAATAACGAACGTATACAACTTAAATTTGGCATGAGTCCAGTTGAATATCGAACTCATGCCTCTTAAAGAGAGCTTTTTTATATTTGTGTACTTGACAGGGTCATATTCACAATGTGAGAGCTTCTTAAATTATTCTTCTATTTTAAATTCTTCTGTATCTGTTGTTATAATCCTAGCAACTTTAAGACTTGAAAGATCTCCATTTTTAGTTTGGAATATGTTCTGATCTATTATAGACTTACCACAATTTTTTATTTCCTCTTCTGTTACATCCTCTTTAACCTTTGGGATCTTTATAGTTGAAGTAGAATCCTCTGTAGTTCTAAAGACTAAATTTAAATATTTTTTTGTACTCATAAGTTATACCCCCTTTTTAATTATTTTAATAATACGTAATTTTCTACTACCCTAGCTTCTGATATGCCCTCTGGCATTAATGGATTTATTGCATCCACTACCTCCATAAGTGCTTCTGGTTCTACAGCTAGTTTTACATTTTTATAGGTAGCCTTTTTCATGATGGCCTTTCCTTTCTTATCTAAGCCATCTTGATATTCTAGAGCCAGATTTCTTTCTAAAAGATTTTTACTTACTGCCATAGTTTGTTACCTCCTTATTTTTTGTTTGTTTTTGTTTTCACCTATATATATGACTAGGAGATATAAACTGCAGTGATTTTTTTAATAAAAGGAGGATATTTTTTTACGTAATCATAACTAAAGATATTCTGAACATATCCGCGTAACAGGTGGTTTTCTAAATATAAAAAGTGAGCATCTCACTTTTTAGTGAAATACTCATCTTTTTGGTGCTCTATAGCTGAAAGTATAGATTTATCAAGGGAATTTAAAGCTTTAGTCAATTCCTCAAGCTTTTTTTCTATCCTTAATAAAAGATATAGAGTAACTGCTATAGGAAATCCCACATTACTTATAAGCATTATTAATTGGTCATACATGGAATTCACCACCCTTTAAGTAGAGAACCCAAATCTACGATTTGGTGTAAATCACTTGCTCAGATGAAGTATGAATCTGAGTTACATTTCCTCTACTCTATCCTTAACTATGCTCTTCAAGTATTTTTTGCAGTTTTTTTATTGCTTTATCTTTAGTGTATCTTACGGAATTATAAGTTTTATTTGTGTCCTCTGCTACTTTATTAAGACTATTATTTTTAATATAAAAATCATTTATAACCTGTTTTTCCTCTTGTGTAAGCTTATCTATTGCTTCATATATCTCCTTTGTTTTTTCATAGGCTATTATTTCATCCTCTATGGTAAACATATATTCATTGCCTTTATTTAATATATTTTCATCTGGTATTTCTCTATGGTGCTTTATCTCTCCTTTTAAGAGAGCTTTATAATTTGTTTTAATTGCATTTATACAATAAGGAACAAACTTACTTTCTTCACCTTTAAACATATTAACAGCCTTTATAACTGAAAGATAACCATGTTGCACCAAATCTTCATACTCATAACATCCTATTCTCCATCTTGATGCCTCTTTCAATATAAGTGGATTAAAATTTTCTATAATTTCATTTAAAGCACTCATATCACCATTTCTATATTTTTCAAGTAAATTATACATTTAAAACCCCCCTCTTTTTTAAGCCATTTCCCAGCCTAATAACTTTCTTTCTAACTTTTCAAAATCATATTCTCTTTGTTCAAAATCATTCCATCTATCCACAGTGTTTTCTTTAGATTTTGTTTTCTTCTTTTTTTCTTTCCATCTTGCTTTGTAAGATTTTATATCCTCAATAGAAGTTAAACCTTTAGAAAACCAAGTATCTAAAATTTTTTCTATGTATCCTATGTTTTTTATATTATTAAATATAGCTTCTTCTATAGCCATAACAATTACATCGTAGCTAAATTTATTACTCCAACCTATAATTTTTTTCCTCTCTATGGGCGCCATTTTGTGTATATTATTTTCAAAAACAGCTATAACATCCCTTATGTTTTTAACATTGGCTCTACAAGATTCAATTTCACCTACTTCTTCCTCTGTAGCTGTTGCATTCTTTCCTGTAGTTGTTGTTATATCTACATCTTTATTAAAATCATCACTTTTTACAGCGTTATTTAACTTAAGCTCTTCTTGACTTTTAAATTCACAATTACTATTTTTGTTTATATTATTATATTTACTCCCTTTTTCTTTATTACTACAACAACTATTGCTTATTACTTCTTCTTTATTATTTATTTCTTTTTGTTTATTATTTATTATTTCTTTACTTACAGAACCCTTATAAGCCCCTTCATCCCCCCTAGCAATATGCTTATTACTAGTTTCTATTTCAATATTTTTATCTATATCTATAGACTTATTTTCAAACTTACTATTTCTATTTATATTCTTATAACCATAGTCACTATTACCATGGTCAGTTATTGAAATATAAATATCTTTAACTTTATTATTTTTGTCCTTAATAAAACTATCTTCTATTTCATAAAATAATTTATCTACTTCTAATCCACTTTTAGAGTATTGAGAATATAATTCCTTAACAAAATTTCTGTTTTTTATCTTTTTAAGTTCCTTATTCACACATTTAATAGCATTAATATTATTAGGTTCATTATATTTAAACCAATTTAGTATAATAATTTCCTTAGTTTCTTCTGAATAAATTATTTTTTTATATTCCTCAAATTTTTTAATAAGATTATCCACAGTTTCTCTATTATATCCTGTTTCATTCTCTATAATTTTTTTAGGTAGTTCATAAATTCCACATTGTGAAGTATTAGCATTAGTTAATAAGTAGAGATAAAAATATTTTTCTTCTGGTTCTAATTCCACCACAAAACCATCCTTCCAAAATTCTGTATAAAGCTGTCTGTATTTAGCCATTATTATATCCCCCTTATACAATACTATTTTTAATGTTTTATCCGATGACTATTCTTTTTAGCATTAATCTGTTGACTTTTGTAACCTGACAGCAACAACATCTATAAAAAAAATAGCTTGTTTATAGATTCATTAGGAAAAGCCCTAATTATACCTGCTATTAATTCTGGACCAGCCCCCCTTTTTCCATTAATCCACCTACTTATAGTTGCATTTGAAACTCCTGCTTTTTTAGCAAATTTATTTTGTGACCAATTATTTTTATTAATAAGCTCTAAAATATATTTTTTATTAGGTTGCAATTTATATCCCTCCACTTTTGTTTCTATTAAGTTACAATACAATCTTACCAGATACTGTAACCACATGTCAAATATATCACTGCTATTTCTATTGCCTATCGGTAACATTTATTGTATAATTGTTTTGTAGGAGGATTGTTATTATGAAATTTGGTGAATTTTTTAAAAATATTAGAACAGAAAAAGGATTATCTCAAAGGCAACTTGCTGAACTCTCTCATATAAGCAACACAGAGATTTCCCGCATAGAATCTGGTGAGCGCCGAAATCCTTCACCTAATACATTAAAATCACTAGCACCACATCTTGGAATAAGTTATGGTGAATTAATGATTAAAGCAGGTTATATTGATGAAAGTATAGAGCATGAAAAATATACTGAACATATTTTTAGAAAGGCTGATGGAGAATTAGCAGACACCATAAGATTAGCAAAAACTATCCATGATAAAGACTCTGAAATTTTAACTATTATGAATAGAGTTGCCTGTGAATTACCTAAAGAAGATATAAAAGCTATAAAAGAATTTGCAAACTTTTATTTAACTAAAAACAAGAATAAATAATTATTTGTTTTTTCCTTTACTTGGTAATTGATTCGTATTATAATAGAACTATAGAACATTTGTTCTTTTATAATATGGAGGGATCACATGGATAATTATTATAAAAATAAATATTATACTTTAGATAAAATCCCTAAGCATAGGATTGATTATATAAATAAAAGAGTACAAATTTTTATAGAATATTTTAAATTAAAACATTGGCCCTTAGATTGTGTTGAACTTATATTAAAAATTGAAAAAAATCAAAGTTTACCTATACAAATAAAATCAATGGCTAATTTATCGGATAGTTTTGATGTAGCTACAGTATATTCAAAAGAAAATAATAGTTTTTTAATAATTGTTAATAGAAATAAAATCCATTATCCATTCAAAATTTCCAAACACTGCAGACTTAACTTTACATTAGCTCATGAACTAGGTCATATTTATTTAAGACATCATGAATTACCACAAAACTGTAAAACAGAAAGGGATTTATATATAGAAGAATTAGAGGCTGACGAATTTGCTGGCAAAATACTTATGCCTAAAAACAAAATATACACCGGTAATTTTAAATCTATTAAAGAAGTGGCAAAATATTTTAATGTTTCAGAGAGCGCTGTACTAAAAAGATTAACCAATATTAAATGCTCTAATTTAACATATTCAAGACTTAAAAGCTATGAAAATATAGAAATAAGTTTCTAAGATAATTGTTACAAAATTTATTAAACATTTTTCTAAATAAATTAAAAAGCTTACAATTATAAATTATAATGATACTAAAATTGTTTTTTAATGTCAAAAATAAAGATACTTGTGATTTTCACACAGGTATCTTTTTTATATCTTTATTATCAAAGTGTTTTCTATTCAAAAGTTAAGGTAATTATTTTTGAATTATTTATATCATCTTCCTCCTCTACCCAAGAATAAGGTCCCTCTTTACCTATAGATCTATAAACTTTATTAACTACATTCTCTAAATCATATACATCTTTATTAAAGTTTAATATATTTATACTTACATCTTTTTTTCCTTTAACCACCGCTTGTTGTATAGTAGAATAAAATTCATCATAATTATGTATTGTTAATATTGTATTTCCATTACCATCCTTTTCTGATAAGCCTAAATTTTTAAAGTTAAATTTTGTACTGTTACATTTAGGATAACTCTTTTCATCCCATTGATGAGTCTTTTTTATTTGAGCATCAGAAATATTAAAATAAGTATGTCTAGGTGTATTAGAACCATCTTCATTTATAGGGTCATCCCAAGTTACATCTAAATGGTGATATTGTCCTCCAATTTTAACTAAATTCCAGGCATGTCCACTCCAATTTTCTTCCGTAATAACACTACCAACTATAATTTTCGATTCTATGTTAGCAGCATCTAAAAGTCTTTTCATAGCATCGGAATATCCAACGCAAGCCCCTAATTTATTTATTAATACACCATAGGCCGTGTTAGATTCCTTAGGCATAGAGCCCTTATCAATTCTAACATCATATTTTGCATTATTAACTAGATAATCATGTAGTGCTAATTCTTTTTCATAATCTTTCATTCCTGGTTTAATTACTTTACTTATAATTTCTTTAACTTTAGCTTGTACGGCTTTTTCTCTATTCTTTAATACTTTCACATCTTCTGAATATTTAAAATCAATGTTCATTTCTATTGGAATTGTAAGTACTTTTTCATTTCCTTCAGCATCAATACAAATATCATTTAATTGTGGATTATTGCGTAAAACTTTTTCAACAGTATCTATATTATAATATGAGTCATCCTCCATATCTGTAATAGCTACAGTTAATTTTTCATCATAATTACACATAGCCTTCTCTATAGCTTTATAATACTCCTCCTTATTTGTAACCCTTACTACTCCTTCAGGTAATTTAGCATAACTACTAAGTCTATAGTTTATAAAAACTACTCCTGCTATTAAAAGTATAAAAACTACTAAAAAAACTTTAAATATTATCTTGAAAATTTTCTTTGATTGCATCAATATCTCCTCTTGTTTAATTTATTTCGTCTATAAAATATAGCAAAAATTCCCCTATCTATAGATATCATAATTATCTCAATAATTCAATAAAAATATGGAGATTATCAAATTACTTTCCAATATATAAACCATATATGTTCACATTTAGTAAATTTAAACTTTACTTTATACTAACTTTATACTATAATTATCCTAATCTTTTTCTTAACTTCAAATTTTATTAAGTATTGTTTTAATTTCACTTCTTAAAATTCTATACTATTCATTATAATTTCATTTTTAAACCCATATATTTTAATTTAAAGGAGGCTATGTAAATTAATGAATACAAAAAAAATCACTTCTAAAATTTTATCTTCAATTTTTATATTAATTTTAATTATTTTTATTCCATTTAAAAAAGTATTAGCTGCTCCAAAAGTTACTAGACTTTATGGTCAGGATAGATATCAAACCAGCAAAGAAATAGTAAAATCCGGTTGGTCAGTTTCTAAAAATTTAGTAATAACTAGCGGTGAAGATTTTGCAGATGCTCTATGCGCAGTTCCTTTAGCTAAACAACTAAACTCTCCAATCCTTTTAAATTCTAAATCTAAATTAAATAATGATCAAATACAGCAAATCAAAAATTTAAAAGTAGAAAAAGTATTTATTATTGGTGGCTATGGTAGCATATCTAAATCTATTGAGGATAAATTAAGAAAAAATTATAATCTTAATGTTATTAGACTAAGTGGTAAAAATAGATATGAAACTTCTATAAGTGTTGCAAATTATATGTATAATAATTTTACTATAAGTGACAATATAGTTGTTGCCTCTGGAAATGGCTTTGCAGATGCCCTTTCTATTGCCCCTATAGCAGCTAAAAAAGGTTTTCCTATTATATTATCCCCAAAGGATACATTTTTAGATGAAACAAGTAAATTTTTAAGTAATAAAAAAATTTCTAAATCTTATATAGTCGGCGGATCTGGAGTTATTAATGATTCTGTTTTATCTAAATTTCCTTTTTCAGAAAGAATTGGCGGAACAGATAGATATGATACAAATTCAAAAATAATTAACCATTTTACTGATTATGACTATACTAATGTTTATGTAGCTTCTGGGGAAAATTTTCCTGATGCATTATCTGGGGCAGCTCTAGCAGCTAAAAATTCCTCTTTTATTATATTAACGTCAAAATCTCCGAGTAATGCTACACAAAACTTTACATATAATATTTGCAAAAAAAATTCTTCTAATAAAAATCTTATAGTATTAGGCGGAACTGGAGTTATTCCTAACAAAAGCATAAAAAAACTTACCACAAAAGAAGAAGACTATTTTGGCAACAAAATAAACGGTTCTTCCATAATTTATGATAGGGGATACATATATTATAAAAAAACAAGTGACAAAGATTCACTACATAGAATAAAAGAAGATGGAAGCAATGATACTAAAATAATTAATGATCCTGTTTGTAATACAATAATAGATAAAAATTATATTTATTATAATATTTTTTCATTTAATAATTCTAATGGACTTTATAGAACAACTCTAGATGGAAAAAACAAAATAAAACTAAGCGATGATAACTTCTTCCCTTTTTTCATAGCATTAGAGGGTAATTATATTTACTATATTAAAAATTTAGAAGATGGAGAAGCAGAGCTATGGAAAATGAAAACTGATGGTTCAAGTAAAAGCAAAATCTCCTTTAATATTAAAGAGGAACATTCTATAGATAAGGGCTATGGTTTTTGTATAAAAAATGGATGGATATATGCTAATATTTATATTTCCAAAAATGCTGATGAGGTTGAATCTAAGTTTATAATGGCTAAAACTGATGGAAGTGAAGTTAGAGTAATTGCTGATGAACCTTTTATTCGTTTTCAACCAGTAGATGATTATATTTATTATAGTACTTCAAATGGCATATACAAAATAAAAAATGATGGAACAAATAACACATTACTGACCTCAAATAAATACAAAAATAATAACATATTTAATTTAAATGTATGCAATGATTATATTTATTACTCTGTTATCGCCGACGAACATGATGCTTATTTAAATGGCATATATAAAATGAATCTTGATGGTACTGGAGAAACAAGGCTTATTCAAACCCAAGCTCTATATTTATGGACTACCCCTAAATGGATATACTTTGATACCGGAGAAGGAATATCTAGAATTAACTATCTTGGAGAGGAACTTTACAAAATCAAATAAAAATTTATTAAGATTATAAAAACATAAAATTCATTTAATCACGATTTATTATTGTAAAAATAAAAAACTATATATTTCAAATTATATTTTAAAAGGAGAAATACATATGAAAGACGCAAATTATTTTATAGAAAAACTAGACATGACAGCTCATCGTGAAGGTGGGTATTATAAAGAAAGTTTTATTTCTGCTGAAAATATAACTGATTCAGATTTAACAACAACTTTTGAGGATAAAAGAATACTGTGGACTAGTATATATTTTTTATTAAGAAATGGAGAAGTATCTAATTTTCATAGATTAAAATCTGATGAAATGTGGTATTATCATAGTGGTTCTCCTTTAACCATATATATGATTACTCCTGAAGGTGAACTTATAACTGAGCAATTAGGTTTAGATATAGAAAAAGGTGAAAAACCTCAAGTTTTAGTACCTAAAAACTACATCTTTGGATCTGCAATGAATAACAAAGGATATGCTCTTGTTGGCTGTATGGTATCTCCCGGATTTGAGTTTAGGGACTTTGAATTATTTGAAAGGGATACTCTTTTAAATCTATATCCTAAATATAAAGAAACAATAGAAAAATTAACTAGAGCTTAGTTTCTTGATTAAATAATAAAGAGAGTTTGCACAAATAATAAACATAAATTGTCAATATCATTAATAAAAAAATTAAGGTGGAATATTATGAGTATTAAAAAATCTATAGACGACTTAGGAAAATTATTTGGTAAAACTATTTTAGAAAATGATAAAAATATTGATACCAAAAAAATTGGTTCAACAGATTTATTTAAAATAATTTTAAATAAATTATTTTATGAAGGCAATTATGATAAGGCAGAAGATTTAATCTTTGAGGAATTAGAAAAGAATGATTCACCTGAAGTATATGAAATAGCCGTGGAATTTTACAATGTCTTACTGAAAAAGAGTGATGAAGAATTGAATGAAAGTAACTTTTCAAGAGAGGAAATTTATCAAGGATTAGATGACATAAAAAGGTTTAAAGCTAACTAATTTATCCGATGACTACCCGCTCTAACACTCCCATCTTCTTCAAAGTGGGCGTAAAGAGCGGGTACGTCCCTGGATAACGATTTCTAAGCTTTAGTGGGAGTAAAAACTCCATCTAAAGCCAAGAACTCTGTTTATAGATCTAATGAATTTAAAGATTGTTTGTGTTAATGAAGTGCACTCAAAATGTTAGATTAAAATAGCTAGCATTTTGAGTGCACTTCTATAGATTTTATTCTCTTATATTTCAGAAGCATCATAACCCGTAGCTTTTACAGCATGTATTAATTCAAAAACTTCAACATCTTTCCCCTCTTCTAATGTAATAAAGGCTCTTTTCTTAAAATGGCTCACCTTTACTTTTTTTACTCCATCTACTTTTTGAAGAGCTTCTTTAACTGCAATTTCGCAATGATTGCACATCATTCCTTCTACTTTTAATTCTATTTCTTTTCCTGTAGATTTTTTATTAAAAAACATATGAACACTTCCTTTGTATAGTTTTGATAACAAATTTCATTATCATTAAAATTATAACATTTATTCTTTATTTTATAAATAACTCTCTAAATTTTAATTAAGACTGTCTATATTTAAGAATAGTTTTTATATTATTGTAATTTTAATAGAACCTTATTCATAATGTTCCATTAAGCCATATTTTTTTGAATTACGCACAAAAAAAATACCACAACATTCATTTACTTTTCAATAATGTGATATTTAAAAATGTTATTCATTTTTTTATAAACTTATATTATTAAACTATAAATTGAAATTTGTAATTATATCCAGATAGCAAAATCTTTGTATTTAAAAGTCCCACTGCCGTGATGCAATTTACCTTCCGATTCCAGATGTCTAAAAGCATCCCGCATTCTAATGAGTATTTCTGGATGTATATCCAAACTATGATGCGCTGGAAAAACCTTTTTTACTGGAAGTGTTGCAACTCTCTCAATTGATTTCAAATAGGCTTTCGGATCAGTAGAAGGATAATAAGCAAATAAAGTATCTTTATAAACTAAATCACCTGTGAAAAGATAACCGCGTTCCTTTTCAAAAAAACATATGTGTCCTGGTGAATGACCAGGCGTATGTAACACTTGAATAGAACGTCCTCCTATATCAATGATATCATTATCTTTTAGAACCATTGTAGGCGTACCTTGAAAGAATCTGTAATTGTCCACATTATAACCTTCTGGCAAATCGCAACGATCTACTACCATGTCCTTGATTTGTTCCAAAGTTAGTGGAAATTCTCCATTTAGCCAGTTTAACTCATCCTCATGAGCATAAAAGTCAGGAAAAAACTTATGCCCGCCGATATGATCCCAATGAATATGAGTTGCCACAGCAGTTACTGGTTTGTCAGTCAGCTTTATCACTTCATCATAAATATTGCAAATACCAAGACCAGTATCAAGCAATAGGCTTCTTTCAGTACCATTTAAAAGATAAGCATGTGTTTCTTCCCAATGTCGGTATTCACTGATGATATGTGTATCCTTATCAATATGATCTATTGTAAACCAATTGTCCATTTAACTTGTCCTTCTTTCCATTTCATTGAATCTGTAAATAAATCACAACAAAATTCAATTTATTCACTATTAAACTATAACATATATTTATCACACTCTTCAATTTTCAAAGGATATTTTTATTAATTACTAGGAGATATTTCCTTGATAATATTTTTTATCTTCTTAATTGATGCTTCATCATCGTTATATCCCTTAATGATAGTAATTTCTTTTATATATTCATCTCTACCTAGTAAATATCTATTAGAAAGGAGTCTTACAGGTAACCCTTTGATTTTCATAAGGTCAATAATATCACCAACTCTATCATTTATGTAAAATCAATAAAGCTAAATTTATTTTATTGCCTTAGTAGCAAAGTATTTTGCACTATACTGGCAAATTTTGTCGCTATCCACATCTTCATAAAAATCAGTAATTAGAAAACCTACCTTCGTTTGTCCCCCAATTAATGCCTCTAGGGTATGACTATATTCAATAGCATTTTTATCTCTTACAAATTCTTCTATGCCTTTTTCATCAAGCTCATCAAATGAATTAAATGGTAACTTATTTGTCACCTGGAATATACCCTTATCCCACTTTTCTCCATTAAATAGATAAATAAATGGATTAACTGTTCCAAAAAGAAATAATCCACCTTTTTTTAATACTCTATAGCTCTCCTTGAATACAGGTAAAACATCTGGAATATATGTAACTGAAACTGGGCAATATACCATATCAAAGCTATTATTATTAAACTGTGATAGATCACACATATCCCCCTGAACAGTTTTTAAATTAAGATCTTCACGACTTGCAACAAATTCATCTTGCTTTAATTGATTTAATGAGATATCAAGGACAGTTACATTTGCTCCAGTAGCTGCCAAAATTGGTGCTTGCTGACCTCCACCACAAGCAAGACAAAGAATTTTAAGTCCCTCCATTTTTTGTGGGAACCACTCCCTCGGAACGTTTTTAATGGCGGTCAATTTAATTCCAAATACTCCATTACGTGCCTTTTCTATATCTTCACTTGTCACTGGGACTGTCCAACACATGCCATCGTTTACACGCTTATCCCAAGCAATTTCATTTTGTATAATTACTTTCCTATTATTCATTACTGCACCTCTCTAATATTTTAGTTTGCAAAAATACTTTTTGTATTATTATTTATATCACGCTTACAAGTCTAGCCAAAACTCCCCCCTAACTCTAAACCCCTTCTAAATAATATTGTATTCTTCCGTTATAGTATACTCAAGATAAAATATGATTCTATATCATTTTATAGAATTAGGGGCGCATATTTGCACCCCTTTAATCATTTTTTATAAATTATTTGTTTTATTGAATGGATAGAAAGACAATATTCATCTGCTAGTTCTGTCATGGCAGAACCCTGTTTGTACTTACTCATAATTTCCTTATTCCTATGTATCAGAACATTACGAGCTCCTGATCTCTCTCCCCATTTTTTATAGCTGGATTTTAGTGCAGGAATATATAAATATTCCCCTTGAATATATTTCTGTACTTCAAGCAATAAATGCTTAGGCAGTACCTTATTTGCATTTTGATATTTCATACAAGCTCCACCCCTAAATATTTAAAATAAATAGGATACAAAGCCATATGTATCGAACTTCTACTAGCAGCTCAATACTCCATACAAAGCGCCGCTTCAATCACACACTGGCTTTGCATGGAGTAAATCAATTTTTTGACCTCCTAATCATTATTTTTCCTCCTAACTTATTCATCTTCCATAATTGCTAATATTAAATATATTAACGTTAGAAAGTATTAATTAAATTATACTATATTTAACAGATATGGAACAACATATTATTCGTTTTACACAGATCATTGTTCATATTTCATCTTGCATGATTTCATCCTTTTAATTAAATAAAGCAGTGCCTTGCATTATAAAATACATAGGCACTGTTTTATTTTACTTTTCTTTATAATTTAATTTTCTATCTCTATTTTTGTTGAATAATTTTTTGATCTCCTACAGGTTTCATGCCATTAAATTTAATATTTCTAACATCTGAGAAACATAATCCTATCATCCCTTGGAGATTAACGGTAGCACCAGCATTAATATTTTGCCAGTTACCAGATTTTATTGTAACTGTAGTAAAATCTCCATTGTCTTTTAAAGTATAGTTTCCTCCCCAAGAAGATTTGTATAATGCTGACTTTGGTAAATCAAAGGATACTTCCCATCCTCCTTTAATTTCTTTGCCTGTATAATTTTTCACCTTTATATCATAAGTGTAATTTGGATGATCATAGCTACCACCGAAGTCCACTGAAACATTTATAGGTTCTAGTGAATTATTAGAATCCTCTGGTGTTTTATTGCATGCTCCCATATTAGTTAAGCCATTATTTAATCTCTTAGTTAAAGTATCACCAAAAGTATACTTACCTTTATTTATATCACTTGAACCTTCTTCATAGTTAGGATTTAATCCATAATCACCGTTCATAACCCAAATTAATGCTCCACCTAGATTTTTATTTTTAATATAATTAAGTCTTTCATCAATAGATCTTTCATTCTCAAAAGATAAGAAAACTCTCTCTTGATTTTGCCAAACATATGGCACCTTTTCTACATCATCCCAATATACTTTTAAATTTTTATCCTTTTCCATAAGGTTTAATACATGCCATAATGGGTTAGCACCTGCTGGCTCTAGCTTTCCATCGTTATCTAAATCGTCTCCCCAGATATTATACTTACCAGATGCAGGGGTTCTACTTGATCCATGAAGTCCATTTTGTCCACCTTGTACATTTTCCCATCCTCTAGTATAGTATGGTATACCCATTAATATTTTTTCAGGTGGCAAAACTCCTCTGTAATATCTATAAGCCCAATCCACACAAAGTGTTGGCATGATTTGACTGGCAGTTTCCCTATCTTTTGGATCTGGATAAATACCTGCTAAATTTTCAACATATTCATTCCATCCGCCATGATAGTCATAGGACATAACACTTAAGAAATCTAGATACTTAGCATAGCTGTTATCTTTGACTCCACCAAGTACCCAAGGTGATGCTGTAACTGCAGCAGATAATATATAATCTTTATTATCCTTTTTAGAAGCCGCATCTATTTTTTCCCTTAATGTTTTCATGAGTATATTATATCTCTCATTTAATTTAACCCTTCTAGGTTCAGATAAGTCAAAATCCGCTGGATTTCCTGACTGACTTGTTGAAGATGGATATTCAAAGTCAATATCAACACCATCAAAGTTATACTTTTTTATAAAATCAACGCAAGAATCTGCAAAGGTATTTATTCCTTCATCCGTATCAAGCATTGTATAGAATCCTCTACTTCCAGCCCACCCACCTACTGATATAAGCAAATTAACATCAGGATATTGTTTTTTCATAGTTTGTAATAAATTAAAGTGTCCTTTATACGGGAGATTTGGATCTAACTCTACCTTTTTCCCTTTATAAGATAAATTATGATTTTTAAATTCCTCTTCCAGTGCGGCATGTTTGTCCCCTAATTTAATTTTATTTGTAGCTTGATCCACCATTGCAAAGGAATATTGAATATGAGTTAAAGAATCCCATTGCAAATCAGTAACCTTAAAATACCCTTGAGCTTCACTATTATAGGCCCACTCTGGGAAATATCCAATTAACTTTCTTTCTAAATCTTTATTATTAACAGTTTGTTTAACTTCATTTTTAGTATTTTTATTTTCAATATTTTTTGCCTCTACTTTTGTTGTCAAAAGCGACAGTGAAAATGTAGCAGCCATAATACCAGCTACTAATTTTATTAATTTGGTGTTTTTCATTGTAAATCCTCCTATTTTATTTCTATATTATAATACTATGCTATGATAATCTTGCTATTTGGTTTCAAATATGAATTTGGGCTATATTGTCTCAGTAACTATTCAAATTAATATCATTCATATCTAACACCTCCATTTTTTTAATATATTTATCTTCTCGATTACCTTTCTGAGTTCTTTACATAAATAACCATAAAAACATATTTAAACAATTTCATACATTATATTTAATTAATTATAAAATATAGTATAAACATTTTATTTTCTATATTAAATAAAATATTTATTTTTCTAACTTTCATATACTTACCTAACTTTACAAAAAACTATATAATTAGAACCTTTACCTAATATACAAAAATAATATTAGAAAAAACTGAAAGATTATTTGTAAAATTACATAAAAAATACTAGAAAAAATTTTAAATATTTTAGTTGACAAAATTATTCTAATACTCTATTATAATATTAATCAAGTAATCACATAGGAATACTAGGTATTGATAAATGCTATGATAAGAAATAGTAACATAAGGTAATCTAACAGAGAGAAATCTTCTTGGCTGAAAGGGATTTTAAGTGTAACTTATGTGAATGCATCTTTGAGCACTGTCTCGAAATATAGTAGACGACAGCGTGTACGCCCGTTAAAGCGTTGAGGTATTATTGTATCAAAATGAGATGTTATTGTATTGTATATTTCTTACAATAATAATTAGAGTGGAACCGCGGAAGTTAACTTCTGCCTCTAAAAATTTAGAGGCAGAAGCTTTTTTATTATTAGCTTTATTTATTAATTTCTCTCTCCCCTAGCAAGTAATGTATTTGTGATGAATCTATTATATTTGGAGAGGTTGAGGAAAATTAATATTCATATAACTTAACAGAACTAAATTAATTTATAGGAGGATTATTATGAATTCTTTACAGTATTTTGATTCTATAGCACCAAATTGGAATGTAATACGAAGTGAGTATTTTGAAGAAAGATTAAAGTATAAAATTTTATCAATAACTAATATAAAAGATAAAATTGTAGGTGATTTAGGCTGTGGTACGGGTTTTGTTTCATTAGCGGTGGCAAACGAAGCAAGCATAGTATTTTCTATAGATAATTCTATAAATATGCTTAAGGAATTATCAGTTTCTGCTTCAAAAAAAGATTATAAAAATATATATCCTATAAAATCATCCCTTGATAACTTAGCAATATTTGATGAATCACTAAATGTAGTATTTATAAACATGGCACTTCACCATATAAAGGATGCAAAAAAAGCTATTGCAGAAATGTACAGAGTTCTTAAAAAGGATGGAGTAGTTGTTATATCAGATGTTAGAGAGCACAATGGTGAATGGGCAAAGGAAGAAATGTTTGATGAATGGCTTGGATTTTCAAAGGAACAAATGACAAATTGGTTAGAAGATGCTGGATTTGAAAATATAGAAATAGAAAATACAAATTTAAGCTGTAAGGGATATTCAAGTAAAGGTGAATACACTGAGACAGGTATATTTTTAGCTAGTGCAGTGAAATTATAATAATATCTAATTAATAAGTAACTAAGAAGTTAAATTATAATGAAATCTAATTAATAAATAATATTAAGAAGCGAATTGTAATAAAATTTAAATATAAATATAAAGAAACAAACATCATAACACAATTTGAAAATGAATAATAAAATTTTAGATTGAAATAACTGAACATTAAAGTTATTTCAATCTAAAAAAACAAGTAAGAACTGTAATCACAATTAATTTTTAAGGAGGAATAAAAAAATGAAAATTGAATCATTATTAATTCATGGTGGAATAGATGGAGATAAGCATACAGGTGCAGTAAATGTACCTATTTATCAAACTTCAACTTACAAACAATTTAAGTTTGGAGAAAATACAGGATATGAGTATTCAAGAACAGGAAATCCAACAAGGGAAGCTTTGGAAAAACTTGTAGCAGAACTTGAGGAAGGATATAGAGGTTTTGCCTTTGCTTCAGGATTAGCTGCTATAACCGCTGTTTTATCACTATTTAAGTCAGGAGATAGAATAGTAATTTCAAATAATGTATACGGTGGAACTTTTAGAGTTTTAGATAAGGTGTTTAACCACTTTGATATAAAATATTCTATAGTTGATACTTCTAACTTAGATGAAGTAAAAAATAGTATAGATGAAACTGTGAAAGCTATATATATAGAAACTCCTACTAATCCTCTTATGGATATAACTGATATAGAAGCAATATCAAAAATAGCTAAGGAAAAAGGTATATATACTATAGTTGATAATACCTTCATGACTCCTTACCTACAAAAACCAATAAGCCTTGGAGCAGATATAGTTATTCATAGTGCTACAAAATATCTAGGAGGACATAGTGATATAGTTTCAGGTATTGCCGTTGTAAATAGTGAAGAACTAGCTGAAAGACTTCATTTTATACAAAATTCTACTGGTGGAATTCTAGCACCCTTTGATTCTTTCCTTTTAATTAGAGGAATCAAAACATTAGCAATAAGAATGGATAAACACAATTCAAATGCAAAACTTATTGCTGAATTTTTAAGAGAAAGAGATGAAGTAGTAAAAGTATATTATCCTGGTTTTGATACTCATCCAGGACATAAAATTCAATCAAAACAAGCTAATGGATATGGTGGAATGATATCCTTTGTTCTTAAAGATGGTTATGATTATAAAAAGTTTTTTGAAGGTCTTAAGATGGTAACCTTTGGAGAAAGCTTAGGAGGAGTTGAATCTTTAGCTTGCCATCCAGCTTCTATGACTCACGGTGCTATACCTTATGAATTAAGACAAAAAGTTGGTATTGTAGATAATTTAATAAGATTATCCGTTGGTATAGAAAATGCTGACGATTTAATAGAAGATTTAAAAAATGCATTTAAGGAGAGTAGATAAAATGGTTAAAGTAGAAAGTTTTTCATTAGATCATACAAAGGTTAAGGCCCCTTTTGTAAGGAAATGTGGAACTCAAAAAGGTGAAATGGGTGACACAATTACGAAATTTGATTTAAGATTTTCACAACCTAATGAGGAAGAAATGCCAACTGGCGCAGTTCATACCCTAGAACATTTACTAGCAGGTTATATGAGAGAAAAAATGGATAATATCATAGATATTTCTCCAATGGGTTGCAGAACAGGATTTTATTTGATAGCTTGGGGAGAAGTTGAAGTTGATACTGTTATTGAAGCACTAAATTACTCATTAAATAAAGTTATAGAAACAAAAGAAGTTCCTGCAACTAATGCAGTTCAGTGCGGAAACTATAGAGATCATTCCCTATTTTCAGCAAAAGAATATGCAAAACATGTTTTAAACCAAGGTATTAGCAATGAAGTATTTAGATAGTATTAAAGAACTTATAGGCAATACCCCTATTCTAAAACTTAACAATTTAAATATTAAACCTGGCGTTAATGTTTTTGTAAAACTTGAAACCAATAATCCTGGTGGAAGTGTAAAGGATAGAATAGGAATTTATATGATCGAACAGGCTGAAAAAGAAGGGAAACTAAAAAAAGGATATACAATAGTTGAAGCCACTGCTGGTAACACTGGAATTGGAGTAGCTCTTGCGGCAATAAATAAGGGATACGATGTAATATTTGTAGTTCCTGAAAAATTCTCCGTGGAAAAGCAAACATTAATGAGAGCTTTAGGTGCTAAAATAATAAATACCCCTAAAAAAGATGGCATGTTAGGTGCTGTTGCAAAAGCTAATGAACTATTAGAAACTATAGAAAACTCCATAAGTTTAAAACAATTTGAAAATGAAGCAAATCCCCTTGCTCACTATAAAACAACTGGTCCAGAAATATATGAAGATATGGATGGTAAAATAGATTATTTTGTTTCTGGTGCTGGAAGTGGCGGTACTTTTACAGGAGTTATGAAATTTCTTAAAGAAAAAGATGAAAATATTAAAGGAATCTTAGCTGACCCAAAGGGCTCTACTATGGGCGGTGGAGAAAAAGAATCCTATGATATTGAAGGCATTGGAAATGACTTTATACCTGATACTATGGATATGGACTTAGTGGATAAAGTTATAAAAGTTAATGATGAAGAAGCTTATGAGATGGTTAAACTTCTAGCCTTAAAGGAAGGTCTTATTGTTGGTAGTTCATCTGGCGCTGCAGTATCCGTTGCATTAAAGTTAGCTGAAGAAATAGACAAAGGCAATATAGTTACTATTCTTCCTGACAGAGGAGATAGATATTTTAGTAAGAATATTTATTAGATGTTATAACTAATATTAAAAAGCCTTAATTATCATTTGTATTGGTAATTAAGACTTTTTAATCAATCATATAATCTTTTAAATTCTATGGTGTTAATGCTAATGGAATTATTATTGATATGGCATACTCATTATTACATAATATTGAAGAATTGGTATAAATTTTACTACCTCTACATTCTATCTTATCTATATATTCAACTATAACATTCTTATAATCAATATATGTTTTAGCTTTTATTTCTCTAAAATCTTCTTTTTTCCTTGCAATTATTACATAACCTCCATCATCTTCATACTTGTTTCTATTAGCTCCATATCCTATATCTAGTATTTGTAATATTCCTAGTATTGTTTCTTGAACTTCCTGTGGTATAGCTTTCAAAATTTCTTTTTCCCCTAAATATGCTACTTCTAACATGTTATTACCTCCCATACCATGATTATACACACATTTGTTTTTATTAATATAGGATGTACCTATGGTTCCGTTTCTCCTATATTTGTTACGATATAGCAGCAAAATCAAATAATTATTGCATTATCGCAGCAGCAATGTTATAATACATTACGAGGTGATGTTATGTCTGAATTGGGATTATACTTACGCTCCTTAAGAGAAATTAAACACTTAAGTATGAATGATGTATATAAAGAAACATCAATTACTAATTCTAAACTTAGTAGAATTGAAAGTGGTTCAGTTGAAGAACCATCTGCAATTACGCTAAAAAAGCTAGCTAATTTATATAATGTTGATGTCATAAATTTATTTACTTTAGCTGGATTTCTTGATAAATCAGATTTGTTAAATTACAAAAAAGTATTCCTTAATGTAGATTTGTTAACTGATGAAGAAAAAGAACTCATTCAACAGCAGATAAATCTTCTTACGAAACAACGAGCCAATACTGAAAGGGTTAAAAATATGAACTTTAGATTAGGAGAATTATTCTGTGGACCAGGTGGAATAGCTTGGGGGGCAACTAATGCACGTATCGCTGATAACAACTTCTCTATCGTTCATCAATGGTCTAACGACTATGATAAAGATACCTGTGAAACTTATCGCCGCAATATATGTCCTGAGCACCCTAACACTGTATATCATGCAGATATTCGTAAATTTGATATGACTTCTTTACCACCAATTGATGCTTTAGCATTTGGATTTCCATGTAATGATTATAGTGTTGTAGGTGAGCAAAAAGGGATGGATGGCGTATTTGGCCCTTTATATTCTTATGGAATTAAAGCACTAAAACAATTTCAACCTATGTGGTTTTTAGCAGAAAATGTAGGAGGATTACGAAATGCTAATGATGGTCGAGCATTCGCCAAAATATTAGATGAACTAAGAAATGCAGGATACACTCTTACTCCTCACCTATATAAATTTGAGGAGTATGGTATACCACAAGCAAGACACAGAATTATTATTGTTGGCATACGTAACGATTTAGATATTGTATATCACGTTCCATCCCCTGCTCCTTATGCTCATTTAGATAACACTTGTAGAAATTCTATCGAGAATCCGCCGATTCCAGATGATGCATTCAACAATGAAAGAACACGTCAGTCAGATGTTGTTGTACGCCGTCTACAACATATTCTTCCTGGACAAAATGCTTTTACTGCCGACTTACCTGAAGAACTAAGGCTTAATGTTAAAGGGGCCAAAATAAGTCAAATTTATAAGCGTTTAGATCCTACAAGACCTGCTTACACAGTAACCGGAAGCGGTGGCGGCGGAACACATATTTACCACTGGGAGGAGCCACGTGCTTTAACAAATAGAGAACGTGCACGACTTCAAACCTTTCCAGATACTTACGAATTTTTAGGTTCAAAAGAAAGCGTTCGTAAACAAATTGGAATGGCTGTTCCTTGTAGAGGTGCTCAAATTATTTTTGAAGCAATACTCAATTCATTTGCTGGAATTGAGTATGAAAATATTCCTGCCAATATAAATGAATAATAGGAACAGAGCTGGATACAGTTTAATCTACGATCAGCTCTGTTCCATTTTTAGAAAAATCCATATAATACTGTTCATCATCTAATTTGTAAAATGTTACGTCAGTTCTTCCGTATTGTTCTAAATCCTTACGCCATATATATTCTCCATTAGGAATATTAAGTCTATTTCTAAAGTACTCTCCTAGTTGAGCGTTACTAAGGGGTGTAGTTATTGCCTTATTATTTTCTTGTTCAACACGTAATATCAACTGATGTCCATCATCTGTTATAACTGTAAAGTGTTGCTTGTCCAAAGGGAAAAATCCTGTTCGTACTATACTTGCAGGTAATCCAATATATGCTTCATTTCTATTACGTTTATTTCTTTGTCCCCAATTTAATCCTGATTTTGTACCTATCTCTCCTGTTCGTGATAATAGGGACAAACAAACTGACTGGACTCCAGTGCCGTCTAAACTTCTCTGAGGCCGGTTTTCCAAGTCTAATACTGGGTGTGTTGGGTGAAGAATAACATAATCTTCAACTTCTGAATGATTACAGAATATTGTACTATTTTCCACGTTAAAATAATAATTATAAGCTTCTATCGGATCGCACTCTACCATATATTCTTTTCTTGCCTTACTAAACGCAATCTGTGTGAAATTTGCAGAACCAGTAAAAGCAATAACTGGATTATCATTTTTAAGCCATATATATAATTTAGTATGTACAGGTGGATTTTCACTT
Source organism: Clostridium sp. CTA-1 (assembly GCF_054768215.1). Classification (NCBI taxonomy): domain Bacteria; kingdom Bacillati; phylum Bacillota; class Clostridia; order Eubacteriales; family Clostridiaceae; genus Clostridium; species Clostridium sp. CTA-1. Next base: position 163,335 of record NZ_BAAAAP010000002.1, on the reverse strand, counting down.
ACATAACTACACTTAAAACTGCTAATACCTGTCGGCATTGCTTCATGCATCAATTCTTTAAATCCATCATGAATACTCACACTCAATCCATCATAAGGAACCATTCCAACGATCAATGATACATCGATACTTCTAGTAGTGTTTATATGTACATTTCTTATAAACCACGATGCCATATTTGGTGTTGCATACCCCGATAGAATACATAAGCGGTTTACATCTAAGTTCAAAGGATTAAATAAGATACTTTTCGCAAGATTAGTGCACATATAATATACCTCCTCTATTTTCAGCTATACTATTTCAAAAATATTTACTCATTATATCGTATTATATTTCCATCTGGAAACCAGTCAGATACTATGCCATCCAATTGATTACTTATATTAATAAACTTTTGGTTCAAGTCTAATGTCTTAACCCAAATCGTATTTCCACTCATTTGATATCTAAAATCTGGCGACATAGACTCATCTGTTTTTGCATATAATAACATTCCACAAACATCACCACTTTGTTCTACATCTTTATTTTTTACATACGTAAAAATTTGATAAATATTGTTTGAGTGAACCGTCTGACTTCCATACTTTTCTCTTATCTGCATAGAATGCTGATAATATTTTGTATCAATAATCAATACCTTTCCTTTATATTCTAAGGTAATATCCGTTTTCATAATAGGTAAAAATCGAACTATATCGTCATTAGTATTCCATTTTACGTAAGGTGCAGATACATTTAATTGAGGATAATGTTTCTTAAAATACTCCAATACAAAATGCTCATACAAACTATGCATTTTTTGATCATCGAAAAATTGTTTAATAAGAACATCTTCACTACTTTCCGATAATAAAAGTCCATTAACAACTAAGTAGCATATATTTATTAGCATTTTATAAGTTGCATTATTACTATGATATTGAATATGATTCCAATTAACCTCTGTTAAAGGAATTTGCTCAACAGAATCAAAATAAATAAGCACTTTTTTCAATTCTTTCTTTCTATTAAAACTAACATCTTTTGATTTTAGCAACAATATTGCTGTTGATTTTAATATTTGATTAATCCTAACATTTGCAGATAACTCATCAAAGTCACAACTAAGTTTGTTATTAACTTTGGTATTATTTTTAATAGAATCGGTAATATTTATTTTCCCCCTAGGATTTGAAAGTACTTCATTTTTATAAATGTATTCCCTACCAAACCCTCTTTTAACTTGATTTGATATACCTTTAGCCAAAATAGCTGAAAACAATTCTGATGCATTGTTAAACGCTTCTAATGATAATCTAGCATAGCTTCCCTCATTTAGTACTTTAAACGCATATGCTAACATATAATAGATATTTTGAATTTTTATCATATTAAAGCACCACGTAGCTGAGATGCCCACTGTTCAACCTTACTCAATTCATCAAACCAATACTCCTTTAATAGAGGAATTAATTCATATTCTACAATCATAGCTAGTTGCTTATTATCAAGTTTATCTTTTTTACAAAAATAACTATGGCCAATCTGAAAGCCTGGTCCCAATGTATCATCAGTAGAAATTTCAATATTTAAACTCTTAACCACTTCTATTAATTTTGCTAGCTTTGTACTTTTAAACAAATCAAGAATTTTACCAAATCCATCTGATTGAAATGCTGGAGATAATTCGTAAAACGAAAACCTTCTTCTTAATGCATAATCCAACATTGCTAAGCTTCTATCAGCGGTGTTCATCATACCAATAATATATACATTATCTGGAACAGAAAATGATTTATTTGTATAAATCATATTAATACTTTCATTACGCTTATCTGCCTCTATAAGCATAAGTAATTCCCCGAATATCTTACTCATATTACCACGATTAATTTCATCTATAATGAAAAAATGCTCTCTATCACTCTTCCTTGCTTTTTCACAAAATTGGTAGAAAGGTCCCTCTACTAATTCAAAGCCATTACCATTTGGACGATAACCCATAACAAAATCTTCATAACTATAACTTTGATGGAACTGTACTAACTGTATACATCTTGAATCTTTACATCCAAGAATAGAATACGCAAGTCGTTTTGCCGCAAATGTTTTCCCTACTCCTGGTGCTCCTTGTAAAATTAGATTTTTCTTGTATTTTAATAAGCTACATAATTCTTCATATGTCTTTTCACTAATAAATACCTCTTTAAGAAAATCCTCTTTTGTATATAAATTATAACTATCTTCATTTTCCCTTTTGTATTTGTAGTCCTCATCTGTTTCGAATAAAGTATCTAGTGAAGTAGCTACTGAATCCTTAACCTTCTCTCCATAGCCTACTTCTATTTCTACATATCTTGTAGTAACACCTTTAACTCTTGCAAACATTTCAGCATCAATAATAGACGATAAATCATTTTCAATACTTGGACTTAATTCCAGCATTGCTCTCATCAGTGCAATTGCATTTTTTTCTTGAATTTGAGAAAGTGCCTGATTTGGTTCCCATTTAACAATAGGACCAATACCAATGATACCATATGTATCTCTATATGATAGTAAATCTTCTCTCTTTATTGCTTTATCAAGTAGTAATTTAATATCTACCTTTATGCGATAATTTTTCCCCCTATATCCTATATCATAGGGTTCTTTGGAAATAATGCCCATACCAATTAGTCCAGTATCCCACTGCGGCTTGTCTCCTCCTAAAACAATAAAAACAATTTGACCTAGTTTTAGTGAATCTTGTAGAATATTTAATCCATCAAATTCAATATTAGATTCTTTTTCCAAAATTGCCTTAACCGTATTAGGATCTTTTGTTTTTATACTAAAGTAAGGACGACCTTCAATCATAGCCTTATTGATAATCTCATTCGCTATTTTTTCCAAATCATCAAACGGTATATCTTTATACTTTTCATAAATTGAAAATAAAAAACGACTTCTTTTTTGTAATGGTCTATCTGTCCATCCCCTTCGACCATTATCATACAATGCATCGAATGCGTCTCTATCATTTTTTGCCTTAGAATATGTAAAACCGAATCTATTAGCTACAACCTTTAATGCATTAGAACACTTCTTTTTAGCATATCTAACATCATCACTCTTTATTTGAGAAAAATACAAACACACTATTGCTAATTTTTCTTCTGGATTAATACTGTCCAAATCTATCATATACGTTCTCCTTTATTGTATAATATTTGTCATAACATTATTTTATTACTTAATATGGTCTTATTCAACAAATTTGTATATTTGTATACTATAAATAGTACAATTATACCTTAAAATATTAAAGACATATTTACACTTCTGTAATATATGATTAATTCGGTTACAACTTAGAGTAAACTGTCTTGTAAATGATTCTAGTCAACTTTCTTACTTGTAGAGAATAGTTTTATATTCCCACCATACCTTTATCCAATTTTATAAAAACCTCATTTACTTATGATACAGTTCCCCATATCATACTCTAGACTTTTCTAACTATTAAATGTAGAAAAGAATCTACTTCCAAGTATTTAACAATGCTAAACACTTGAAGAATAGATTCTTTTATATCTTTTTATTTTAACTTAGTAAATATATATGAACTATGGCAGTCACCACAAATTTCACTTTTCTTGTATTTATAAACTTTATCTGATGACTATCCGTTTTGATACTCTCATCTTCTTCAAAGTGGGAGTAAAGAGTGGTTACATCCCTGGATAACCATTCCCTAAGCTTTAGTGGGAGTAAAAACGCCCTCTGAAGCCAAGAATTGTGTTTATCAAATCATCATAATAAAATGTAGGTAAATTTGTGGAAAACAAATTTACCTACATATATCCAAAACATATATTATTGAATTTTTTATTAAATACTTTGTGAAATAAGCTCTGTAAAATGTTTAGCATCACCAGTAGAATAATAGTTGTACCAGGATTCAATAATCTCACAAGGGAAAACATTCAAATATTGTATAATGTGTTTCGCCCATAATAAACCTCCTGCTGAACTTGCTGTTATCAAGTTGCAATCTATAACAGCTGGAGAATTAACATATAACTCTTTACCACTATATTGTTTTGAAAATAATGTTAGATAATCTAAAGAATTGCTTGTATGCTTGAATTTATCTAAAACTTTTAAATCAGCCAAAGCAAGTGTGGCTCCACATATAGCCCCTACAAGAATACCCCTATCTATATATGATAAAGCTTTTTCTAAAATCTGATTATTTTCTTCACTGTTCCATGATTCTGCACCAGGCAAAAGCAAGGCAACCATATTATCTTCATCCATTTCATTTAATAAACAATCTGAAGTTATAGTTAATCCGCCAATTGTTTTTATTGGATTCTTACTAGTGCTAACAGTTTTAATTACAAATTCTCTATTTTGTTTTTTCAACATAGATTCCATACTAATGGCTTGCAGAATATAGCTAACTTCCCATTCAGCCATAGATTCTAAAATGTAAAGATATATAATTTTCTTCATTATGTTCCTCCTAAAATTGATTGTATGATTTTTAAGGCTATTTTTTCATAATTACTTAGCACAAACCTTAATTTAAAAATATTCTAACACAAAAACAGTGACACCTATATGTCACTGTTCTCATAATTTTTTATTAAAAAATTATTTCACCCTTATATTACACACTACAACATCTCCAATCTTCACAATTCCATATATCCGTTGCAATATCTTTATAAAACTCTGGCTCATGGCATACTAGAATTATGCTACCATCATACTCTTTTAAAGCATGCTTAAGCTCATTTTTCGCATAAATATCTAAGTGGTTTGTAGGTTCATCCAAGACTAATACATTGCTAGGTTCATTGATTAACTTACACAGTCTAACCTTAGCCTGTTCTCCTCCACTTAATATATTAATAGGGCTATCTATATGCTGCCTTGTTAACCCACATTTAGCAAGACTACTCCTTACTTCTGTTTGAGTTAGATCAGGGAACTCATTCCAAACATCATATAAAACTGAACCAGCATTATCTTCTATAATTTCCTGTTCAAAATATCCTATCTTTTTATAATCGCTTAAAGTCACCTCACCATTTATAGGTTTTAAAAGTCCAAGTAAAGTTTTTATTAAAGTAGTTTTACCTATTCCATTAGCACCTGTTATTGCAATTTTTTGTCCTCTTTTCATTTTTAAATTTAGAGGTTTGCTTAATGGTGTGTTATACCCAATAATTAAATTACTGGCATTGAAAATTATATTTTCTGGCATTCTCACACTTTTAAAATTAAAATATGGTTTTATGATTTCTTTTTTGATTTCTATTTTTTCAATTTTATCAAGCTTTTTTTCTCTTGATTTAGCTTGTTTTGCAGTCGAAGCCCTTGCCTTATTTTTCCTTATATAATCTTCAAGCTTTGCAATCTCGTTTTGCTGCTCTTTATATTGAATTAACCTCTGCTCTTTTCGTACTTCATAAAGATTAACAAAATGATCATAGTTTCCCGCATATCTTGTTAAGGTTTTGTGCTCAAGATGATAAACCACATTTACTACACTATTTAAAAAACTATTATCATGTGATATTAATATAAATGCACCTTCATAATTTATTAAATAACTTTTAAGCCATTCTATGTGCTCTTCATCTAAATAGTTAGTTGGCTCATCTAGTAGTAAAATATCTGGTTTCTCTAGGAGTAGTTTTGCAAGTAAAATTTTAGTTCTTTGTCCTCCACTTAAAGCTGAAACATCCCTTTCTAAAAGCTCTTTAATCCCAAGTCCAACTACAGTTGCTTGTATTTTAGAGTTAATACTGTAAAAATCATTCTTATCTAAAATCTCTTGCATGGTTGCAATTTGGTTTAACGTTTTATCCATTCTCGCTTTATCCATATTGCCAAGATCATTATATAAATCATTAATTTTATTCTCTATATCAAATAACTTTATAAATGCCTTTTTTAAAAAATTGAATACAGTAATTCCTTCTTTTAATTCAACCAATTGATCCATATATCCAATGCTAAATTTACTATTCCAATCAATAGTTCCTTCATCAACTAAAATTTCATTTGTAATAATTTTCATAAAGGTCGACTTACCTTCACCATTAGCTCCAACAAGACCAATATGCTCTCCTTTTAATAATCTAAAGGATACATTTTTAAATAATATTCTATCTCCAAATGAATGACTCATGTTTTCAACTGTTAAAATGCTCATAACTCTACACCTCCTTGTATCCTTTGATTGAATGATAACACCACAAAGGCTTAAGTCCAAGTTCATAAATAAATCTGTACTGTTTATGAGCACAGGAGATGGCGCTAAAATAAATAATATGAAAATGATTATAAACTTAGTATAAAAATTTAAGGCATGTTTTTCATAGTAATAAATGTGAAAAACATGCCTTTTATATTAACCATAACTTTTATGATTTCTTATTATTCTTCTAATACTACCTTCTGTTAGGAAGTACTCTTCAGCCAATATTTTAACAGAAGCTCCTGAAGAATATTTATTAAATATCTCTTTATTCCTTACTTTAAGATATCTTTTAGTTTCAGTATTTTCTCCCCAAGACTTTTTATTTTCATTTTTTTTAGGTATATAAATATATCCACCATCAATATAATTTTGAATAATCTCAATTATACCATCTGGCAATATATTTTGTGCTTTTTCATATTTCATAATTCTTCGCTCCAATCTACATTTATCAACTGTATAAATGAAGATGCAAAGGTTGACTAAAATATGAAAAACTCAATATTAATATATTGGCTCCAAGCAAAAGTTTTTCATATACTACAATCTTTGCATGGAGCTAACTACTATAACTAATAACATTGCAATCCACCTTCCTTTTTATTCTAAATTATATCACTTTAATTACTTGTGTCAATTTCCCCAACCACTCCCATTAACTTTTTATTAATTAGTATCATTTATCTTCTAAACATGTATCATATAAATTTAGTGAAAACCGCATCTACTTATGGTACGCTTCTCCGTATCATCTACAAATGATGCTTTTCCATTTTATTCTTGTGTATATACTCTACATAATTATGGTATAATTCTAAAGTAGAAATTAAGAATTCCGTAGTGGATGGCTACGGGGGTTTTGAACATTTTATCCCCCTTGGACTATTGGTGAATATTTCATCATAGTTGGGGGGTGGTATTGGATATGCTAGAACTGACTATAAAAAGCTTTGTTACTATTTATATTATTAAATTAATTTTACAACATAATCTTTTTATTTCTAAGTTAACTATCAAGATTAAATTTCTTGGTATTCATATAGAACTTCATGGCAAAGAGAAAAAGCACCCATCCGACAAAGAATAGTGCTTTAGTCTCTTAAATTCACATAATAAATTTTATCTAATAGCCCTAAAACAAAATAAATGTTCTAAGTATTGCTTAGTGTTACCAGCACTAAGCTTTTCTTATTTACACCTCTGTGTAAGTTCGATTATCTAAATCAAAGATTTAGAATCTTACTTATATTATATCAAATTTCTATAAAAAATAAACATCTAACATTATTTTATATAAAAATTTTTGACTAACATATAAATTATTCACTTATAGAATTTAACTCATTACATATATCATCTATTTCGTCATAACTACTTGTTATATCTATTATACTATTATTAAGCTCATCAATTGACGTAAAAATTTCTTCCATAGCAGCTGTAGTGGATTCTACAGTTTGGCTAATATCCTTTACTAAACTTAATGTACTTTTCATCGTATTTTCAAGCGATATAGATTGTGATCCAACACTGCTTGAATAACTTAATACATTAGAAGTATTCTTATTAACATCTTTAAATAACTCTTTAACATCATTTGTATGCTCATTACATAATTCGATTGACTTTTCTTCTTTTAATATTTCTTCTGCAACTACCTTTGTTTTATTAGATATATTATTCAATATTAATTCTATTTGATCTGTAGATTCTTTCGAATCCTCAGCAAGTTTTCTTACTTCTTCTGCAACTACAGCAAAACTTTTTCCATACTCTCCAGCTCTAGCTGCTTCTATTGATGCATTAAGGGCTAATAGATTGGTTTGCTCTGATATTTTTGTAATACTGTTAATAATATGAACTATTTTTGCATTTTCGTCACTTAATTCATTTATCATGGATACCACACTTAAAATATTTGTATTTACCTTATTCATTTCCGAAGATAATATATCTACTTTATTATTACCTTCTAATACAACATTTTCAGTTGACTTGGATGATTCCTCCATAGTTTTAATAGCATTCGTAACTTCTTCTACTTTTTCTACTCCGCCCTCTATTGAGGCTTTCATTCCAATCATTACATCAACTTCTTTGGTTGCACTATTAGCGACATCGCTTGTAGAGCTAGTTATTTCTTCTGCTATTTGTCCTGCTACAGAAATTCCACTTTTTATTTTCTCATTAGTTGCTGTTAAAATTTTTATAGTACTATATATTTTTTCTAGCAACAACTCTGCTCTAGATTTAGCTTCTTCAGTAGCTTTATGAGTTTCTTCTAAATCTTTATAAATACTTTTGGTAGTAATGGCATTAATCGATAATATAGCCGTTCCTGCTACTATGTATGCTATATAAAATACTAATTCATAGTATTTTACGGAAGCAAAGAGGGTTGTTTTATAGCCTAAGAAGAAATACACTACAAGTACTATGGACAAAATTGCTTCAATAATTAATATTTTTAAATCTTGATATACACTCATTAATATAACACCATAATATATCAAAATAAAATTAGCCCAATTTGGGTCTGATATAAACATTATACATATAACAGCAGTATACATTATTACCGTATAATACATTGTTTGAATAATACATTTCTTTTTTATTAATATAAAGTCAATTACAGCTAAAGGTATGGAAAGTCCAACTAATATTAATATGGCATTCCTATCTACCTTTAAAATCACATCAAAAATTGCCCTTAATACTACGGATGCTATAAATCCTGCCAGCATAATTTTATTCTTCAATTCTACGTTTTTTTTGTAATCCATTACTACACCCCCTTGGTCAATATACCATTATTATTATTCGTAATATCACTACACAACTTTACCACATTCAACATTTTTCTGCATAATTTTCTTAATTTGCTGAAATATTCTTCGATAATTGTAAATGAATATATTTAACAATAAAGATAAGGCGGAGATAAAATGAATATAAAAATTAAAAACATCGAATATTACCATCCTAAAACAAGCTATTCTAATGAATATTTTTTGAAACATTTTTCAGAGCAAGATGTAGATATTTCCGGATTATTAAATGTTACTGGAAGAAATCAGAGATATGTTTCTGAAGATTTTCATGAAAATTCTTTAACTATGGCTATAGAAGCTTGTAAAAAAGTAATAAGGACTGCAAATATAGATGCACAAGATATAAATTTAGTTGTATTTGTATCTTCTACCCCAGAATATCTATCTCCTACAAATGCTGTTAAAATTCATGATGCTTTAGGTTTATCTAAGAATACAAATGCATATGATATGAATGGCAATTGTGCAGGAATGATCATTGCAATGGATCAAATCTGTAGAACAATGAAAAGCAATAACAGAATTAAATATAGCTTACTTGTAGGTTCAGATTTAGTAGTTAGATATTCAAGAAGATCAGAGCCTATTACTTATTCTAACTTTGGAGAATCTGCATGTGCTGTTTTATTAGAAAACACTGAAGATAACATATCAGATTTCATAGATAGTTCATCTTACGTAGATAGCTCATTAAGCTGCTATATAAAATTTCCTCCTGATGGCTTTTCTAAGGTATTACCAATAGATGAAGATACACCAAAAGATAATAGAATAATAGAATGGACAGATTTTAATACAGATGAGGCCTTTGCCAGTTCTGTTGATTCAATAAATGAAATACTAGATCGAAATAATCTAACTAAAGATGATGTTAAATTATATTGTCTATCTCAATTTGCAAAGAAAAATATTGATATGATAAGAGAGACTTTAGAAGAACCAGAGCATAAATTCCCATTCGTAGGTGACAGATTTGGATATACAGGTGTTACAAGTCCATTTATTGCCTTAGCCGATTCTGTTTCAAATGGTACCCTTAAGCCTGGAGATCATGTTATTTTATGGACAGTTGGAGCTGGTGTGGTTGCGTCATGCATACTACTTAGATATTAATATTAAATCACAAAGTCATATATGAACTTTTTTTGTTCTAAAGTGAGTATATAGGTATATTTGTGTAAAAACAAATTTACCTACATCCTCCCTAGTATAAGTTATATAAATAACCTATACTTAAAATTACTACTTACATCTATGCCAATTATAAAAATCTTTTAGCTCTGCTTTTCGTTCCTGTGGTAAGGCTGTTTTCTTAACACCTTGAATTGCACCTTCCAGTGCTAACAATCTATGAATACACGCAGAAGAATCAATTTCTTGTATTTTCAGCCATGCTTGTTCTGTGCCAATATCCTTTAATTCATCATAACTAAATATACCTACTTTATTCAACTGACTTTCAACTTCTTTTCCGATATTAGGTAATTTTGATAATTCTCCCATAGAAAACTTCCTTTCAAATTGGAATTTGTTATTTCCTGTTTGGTTTTCTCGTTAGAAACAATAGTGGATAGGCAGTCGATTTTATTTACTTTCGCACTGGCCTGATATACTTAAAAAACCGTTCCGGATTAAAATAAAAGTAAATTATTCTACCGGGGGAAGTATCAAAGCAGTAACCAGTGCCTGCAAAATCAAAAGTTGCCATTGCCTTTTCAATCTTTTCCTCCACACTACGATTTTCCTGCTCATAATCGAATGGCCCATGTTCAAAAACAATATACTCGGCTTCGGGAACATCAATCATAAGCATTTGTGGTGGTACTTCGCCTTTATAATCAAAAGGAAGACGTACACCATAACACTCTGTACGTGGAATACCCCAATCGCAGAGTCTGCCGTCCGGGTCATTAATGTACGCCATAATCTGACCGCTACCGCTGTTAGATTCGCTCCCACCATCATCATCCAATTTTCCCTTGATACTATCGAGTAAACCGCAAATTGTTTCGCAGTCCTGTCCCGGAATAAGACTTTGCTTTTGCCAAAAATCCCAATACCCATTACTCTCATAGTTTTTAATGTGCAAAAATTTGTGTGCGGGAATGGTTACAAAATAAATTTTAACATCATCTGTAGATTTCATCATACCAATCTCTCCCAATCCTAAAAAGTAGCGATCGAAAGGGTTTATTTTTGTACGAAGAACGACAGGATTAGGCTTTTTTCGGTATTCACTTGGAGTTACACCATATGTTCCCTTGAAAGCTCTGGTGAAAGCTTCATGTGATGAAAAACCATAATCAAAGGCAATATCCAAAATGCTTTTTTCACTATCCCGAACCTCTTTTAGTGCAAAGGCTAATTTTCTATGCCGCAGATAATCCCTAAATTGCATACCCGATATTTCTTTAAATTTTCTCGTTGTATAAAATTCGGAATAACCCAGCCTGCGAGAAAGAAAGCGTAGTGTCAAGGCTTCATCATTATAAGTTTTAATACATTTGTCAATTTCATCAACGATTATTTGAATTTGCTTCTGCCACTCGTACATTCGTCTGTTCACCTCGTTTCAACCGTCCTACATTTATTATAAAGAAATAGAGAGATTACTGCTTGATTTTACTTGCTGTTATTTCATTTTTCTCTTTTAAGTTCTGCATTTTTGCGTCTGGCCTGCAATATGAGGTTTTTAATACCCCTATCAAAGAAATTTTTCTCTGCACCGTTGCCATTCTCCATGCTATGATATGTAAAAGCCATTTCCTTATGACTCATCCTCTAAATGAAATTCCTCTTCACTAATTAAATTACAAATAAACTTTTTAAAATTATCTGCTAATTTAGTTATTGCATAATCATATTCCTGATCAATATGTACAACACTTGGTTCCCCTTTAGGTCCGCATTCCCTATAATCTAAAAATATCATATCATGTCCAGCTGATGGACAATCAGCTATTGCAACCCCAATGTCAGGATATTTCCACTCTTCAATCCAAAATCTACTTCCAAATTCTCCACACAATGAACATGATTTGTCTAAAGCAATACTAAATAATCCTGTTATGCCTATGTGATCTTCTGCCCAGCTTGTAGGAGTTTCTGTACGAATAGCATCTTTCTTGAGAAGTCCTCCATTATGAATACGCATTAACTCTATATATGATTCAGGCAATTTGTACAATATTTCCTGCTCTACCTGTTTTATTATTTCATCTGTAGGATAGTCAGATATATATTCTTTATATGAATAATCACAATCATTCCAAAGATTTTTCAATATATTATCATCAAACATAACTACTCAACTCCTATTGTCTTACACTAAAAAATTATTTTTTCCACTTAATTATAGCATATTTTGTAAATATAGTATTACTTATGATCAGGAATAGGATTAAAAACATGCACTAAAATCATAGAAATGCATAATGGTAATTTATATACTAAAAAATAGATGATTTATTTACAATTACTATTAGACTAAATGTAAAAGTAATTTAGCCCTTTATTCTAGTTATATATAAATATAAAATTAACCTACGAAAATTATAATTTAATTTCACCTATTTTTATATTCACAGAATTTTTATAAGTAATAAATAATATCTGTAAATTCAAGCATCGTATCCAGATGATTGATAAAAATATGTGGGAGATAGCAGTCAAAGTGGATAGAGTCTCCTTCCTTAAGCACATATTTTCCTGTAGCCAGCTGAATCGTCAATTCACCTCGATCCACAAGAATATATTCTTGAGTTTTAGGAGCGTGACCATCAGAGTTATACTCACAATGTGGCTTTACCTCAACCTTAAATAGTTCAAAATTACGGTTGGGATTGGTGGTATAGTAACAGTAGGAGATAAAGGAATTCGTATTCTCGGATTGCTTCTTTGTGTCGACTTTGTGGATGACAACGGCATCCTCCATTGGCGAGTCAATCAGCTTGGTATATGTGACCTGTAGTCCGTTGGCAATCTTCCAAATTGTGTTGATGGTTGGGTTGGATTCTCCTTTCTCTATCTGAGAGAGCATTACCTTACTAACACCGGATAACTCGGATAACTGACCTAGACTAAGATTGCGATCTGTTCTTAACTTCTTTAAATTTGCTGAAATTATATCATTCAAGTTCATAGTAATCCTCCTATTGACAAATATATGGTACAATCGTAAAATATAACTAACGTTCAATAAAACGAATAGTTGTAAAATATATTTTATCGAATTGCCATTGCGATTGCAATCAAAAGGCAGTTTAAAGGAGGATAATAATGAAGATAGCAAGGATTGAATTTCTTTTGTCAATGTTAATTGTAGGAAGCATTGGTTTGTTCGTTAGGAGTATTCCGTTCTCATCTGCGCAGATTGCACTGGTAAGAGGCATATTGGGCTGTGCATTTGTCTTTGTTTTTAGTTTAATGTCAGGTCAGAAGATAAGTGGAAAGAATATAAAGGCAAACCTATGGATTTTGATTGCTTCAGGTATTGCACTCAGTGTAAACTGGATTCTTCTTTTTCAAGCTTATAAGTACACAACCATATCCAATGCGACCATATGTTACTACTTCGCTCCTGTACTTGTAATGATTCTGTCTCCACTGATTTTGAAGGAGCCATTAAGTGTATTAAAGGTACTGTGTATCGTTGCTGCCTTAGTGGGACTGGCTTGTATTGCAGGGGTAAGCAAAAAAGCCGGTGCCAATGATTTTGTAGGTATTCTATACGGTCTTGGATCAGCGGTTCTTTATGCAACTGTAATATTCTTAAATAAGTGCTTGAAGGATATTAAAGGAATTGAAAGCTCTATTGTACAATTAGGGGTTTCAGCTATTTCACTGCTTGCCTACGTACTTATGAGCGAAGGATTTAAGCTTGACGAAATGACAGTAACACCGATTGTATTGCTTTTGATTGTAGGTGTCATACATACTGGAGTTGTTTATCTATTATATTTTTCATCTATGCGAGAACTTTCTGCTCAGAGCGTAGCAGCTTTAAGTTATATTGATCCGGTAGTCGCTATCCTTTTAGCATCCATATTTCTGCATGAAAAAATGACGATTGTACAGATAATTGGTGGTATTCTGATACTTGGAGCAACCTTTTTCAATGAAATATATGCTCAAAAAAAGAAGACTAGCAATATTCTATAGTAAATTCTAGATTAGATAGCCAACTAATTTAACTAATAAATTTAGACTCAAAAATGCCACTGCACTAATCTACAGAGGCATTTTTTATAGTTCTCTCAACTTGCTTTTCAATATAACATGCAATATTTTTCTCCATACTTATCGCCTCTTAAAGATACAGTTCAAATAAATAATCTAATATTAAATAAGCTCAATGAATCTCTGCACTGCTGTAGACATAAGAATATCTTTAGCAGTACAAATTTCACAGCTTGATTTGATACTTGAAAAAGATAGTAACTGGGGGATTGTGGGATAAATCAAAAGCGTGCATTTCCCAAATGAAATTTGCACGCTTTTATCCACCAAAAATACCAATGCAAAAAGAATTCTGTACTACCATACTCAATATTTCATTATTAATTTTCAAAGGTTGCTTTTATTGAATTAAGCCATTGTTCAATTGCTTGTGCCAGTATATATTGTTGCTGCAAAACTGCCTTTGCTGTTTCAGAAATCTCTGGTATATTCTCTTTAGAATTAATATTTTCTTCTATATTTAATTTCATATCTTTCACATTATTCTCAATATTATTTAAACAGATCTTTTGATTTTCTAATGAAAGATTATTCAAATTCACTATTACAGCATTAAAATCTAAAAAAATATTAATTGGCTCAGAAGCAATTCCTAACATTAATTTTTCAAATTCTATTTCTCCAGCATTGGTCAGAGAATAAACTGCTTTCTCTGGCATTTTTCCTTCTTTAACTATAGTACCCTTAATATATCCTTTTTTTTCTAGCTGAATTACTTTTTTATATATTGATGGTGTACTAATTTTCACCCATTTAGATATGTTACGGTACTCTACTAATTTTTGAATATCGTAAGCACTTAAAGATTCTTTTTTTAGTATCCCTAATACAATCAAATCTATTGTTGCCATAATCTTCTCCCTTTCTTATTGACAACTACTATAATTTATAGTAGTATAGATTTCATAGCAAAATTACTATAATTTATAGTACTATATTTTATACCTTGTGTCAATAGAAAGGAGATTTCATCATGAATGAACGTAACAAGAAAATGGAACTGCTAGGAAGTGCTCCAATACCCAAAGCACTTTTAGCAATGGGGCTTCCTATCATGATTGGTATGATGATTAATGCATTATACAATCTGGTAGATGCTTATTTTGTTGGAGGACTAGGAACCAGTCAAATGGGGTCAATATCTGTTGCATTCCCACTTGGGCAGGTTGTCGTAGGACTAGGACTGTTATTTGGAAACGGAGCTTCTTCTTACATTTCCAGATTATTAGGGCATGGCGATAAAGAAACTGCAAATAAGGTAGCCAGCACCGCCCTATATAGCAGTATTTTTGTTGGAGCAGTAATTATTATCTGCACTATCATTTTTCTAAATCCAATTTTAAAACTTTTAGGTGCAACTGAAAGTATTCTACCTTATGCAATAACTTATACAAGGATTTATGTAATTTCATCAATCTTTAATGTATTTAATGTTACAATGAACAATATTGTGACAAGTGAAGGTGCTGCTAAAACTACAATGTGTGCTTTACTAACGGGTGCTATATTAAATATTATTTTAGACCCAATTTTTATTTACGTTTTAGATTTAGGGGTAGCTGGTGCTGCAATTGCCACAGCTATTTCACAAGTTGTTTCTACATTAGTATATTTAGGCTATGTACTCAGAAAAAAAAGTGTTTTCAGTTTTAGTATTAAAGAATGTTGTTTTTCAAAAGAAATTATGTCTGAGATTTTGAAAATAGGTATTCCCACTCTTGTATTTCAGCTATTGACTAGTCTTTCAATTACGCTTATCAATATGCAAGCAAAAGGATATGGTGACTCTGTAATTGCTGGAATGGGAGCTGTAACAAGAATTATTTCTATGGGTAGCCTAATGGTATTTGGATTTATTAAAGGTTTTCAACCAATCGCAGGATATAGCTATGGAGCAAAAAAATACGAACGCTTATATGAAGCAATTAGGACCTCTATAAAATGGTCAACAATATTTTGTGCAATCTTTGGATTGATAATGGCTTTATTCCCTACAACAATTATTTCTCAATTTACAACAGGTGATATGGAATTAATAAATATCGGTCAGAATGCATTAAGGGCAAATGGTTTGTCTTTCTTCCTCTTTGGTTACTATACTGTATATTCATCACTTTTCCTTTCTCTAGGAAAAGCTAAAAAAGGCTTTATCCTTGGAGCTTGCAGACAGGGGATTTGCTTTATACCTGTTATTCTAGTTGTTCCAATGATTTGGGGTATAAATGGCATTCTTTACGCACAACCGATTTCTGATGTAATCTCTACCATTATCACTGTATTCATGGCAGTCCATCTTCATAAGGAATTAAATGCAATAAAATCAGACTCTATTTCTACCATTGATGAACGTCATAGTTCAACTTTGAATTAACTTATTATTGATAATTCCATCATGGAAAAAGAGGTGATATTTAATGTTAAAAGCAAATTGGTTATATTGTCCTATATGCCAAAACAAGACCAGAGTAAAAGTAAGAACAGATACAGAATTAAAGAATTTTCTACTATTCTGTCCGAAGTGTAAAAAGGAAAATTTAATAAATGTTAATGAATTAAAGATGACCGTTATCAAAGAGCCAGACGCAAAGACGCAGAGCCGATAATTTAGAGGACGTTGTACCTCACAAATTATCGGCTCATTTTTATACAAAAGTAGCTAGTAAAATTTTATTATTTTACTAGCTACTTTTCTAATATATTATTTGCCCAATTAGGTGTTTTTTTATCTTTCCATATTATCTTATTGTTTTTTAAATATATAAATTCTCTTAATACTTCTGTATTATCATATATATTTACTTCATCACACATTTCAATTACATTATTTAAGTTGTTTAGTGAATCATAATATCTTCTTTCTATATCCTTATAAGGTATCCCATGTCCACCTTTACTTACTCTAATTTTAACTCTCTCTTTAGCAACTTCTGGATCTTCCAGCCCTATGTAGTTCATAATTATATAAAAACCCTTTTCCTTTGCAAACTTTATATTCTTTATTATACTTTTCCCAGACAGCGTTGTTTCTTGATTAAATTATATCTGTTGTAAAATATATTGTTTTATTAATTTGACAGCTTCTGTTGCACATTTTATTTGAAGATTATTGTCTTTCCAAGAACCAATTCTAGCTACCATTTCATCAGTATTTATTCTTTTTTCATCTTTATTTTCATTATAATAGATAGATTGATAAATTGAAGTTTTACCTGATCCATTTACTCCTGCAAAAATTGTATAAGTTGACATGCTATTTACCTATAACCTTGGCTTGTTCTTTTTGCAATACTAAATTAGATAAGGTCATATAAAAATCTTGCTCTTCTTTTGTCTTTGCATTTTTAAATAATTCCTTCAATTCATTGTATGAGTAATTTATAAAAATATCATATAAATTAATATCTTTATTTTCCATATAAAGTACCTCCTAAAAGAAAGTTATTTATATAATATTATATACCGAATTCATCAAATAATAAACCTACTCTCTTTCAAATTACCTTCTAATTTTAGCTCTCCATAGATACGTTTCTCCATATCATATTCTAAACTTTTCTAACTATTAAATCTAAAAAAGAATCTATTTTGAAGTATTTAACAACGCTAAGCACTTGAAAAATAGATTCTTTTATACCTTTTATTTTGACTTAGTAGATATACATGAACTATGGCAGTCACAACAGATTTTAGCAAAATAAATTGTATTTATTTACATCCTCCGGGGATCCTTGCGAAACCTTAAGTTGAGCTTGCTAAACACTCACAAAAATACCTCTCTTTATTTGAAATCTATTTATATAGATATATACTTTGTCAACTTTATTTGAAAATATCATTTACTTATGATAAATCTCTATCTTCTAAATACTCTCGGACTAATACTTGTTGTTTGTATTTCTCCTCATTTAAAATAAGCTCTTTTAGATACGCCTTATGTTCAATATAATCTATTCCATTTATGCTATCAATTAATTTATTTAAAAAATTAATCTCTTCTTCTATGAGAGGAACTTCACTTCCGGACCATGATTTGCCGCTGGGAAATAATGGTATTGTTTTAAAGATCTCTATATTTTTATTTATATTGAGAAAATATAATATAAGCTCCCTTATATGAAGTCTAAGAGTAGACATCACTACCTGAAAGATTAAATTTAAGTAATCTACATTATTTGAAAATGTTTTAATATAATTTTTTATCCACTCTACTTTTCTATCCTTAATTATTTTTGAAGTATTAGTGTTATCCATAAATATATTTTCTATATTGCTTTCACAAAACCATAAACTTATATTATCTTTAGAGCTTATTATTGTATCAAATGATATTTTAATTAGCTCATCATAGTTTTCCTGTTCCCATAACTTTTCAAAATTCTCTATATGACAACCTCTATTATTAATATTTATTATCTGTTGCACAAATTTTTTTAAAAAATCTACATTATTTTTTACTAAACTAATAAATAAATTACCTTCATAATCTATGTCACTTTCAATTATATTCAAGTATAAATCTTCTAATATATTAATATCTTTCGTAAATATACTTAAAATCATATCAGCATCATCCTTATCTAAGCTATGTCCTAAAAAAGACTGTATAGCGTAAGATTTTGGGAATGAATTTATTGTTAATAATTTTGAAGATAAATCACATACTATATTCTCATCAATATCTTTATACAGCGCTATAAATTGAACATTAGGTATTACTGGTTGTTCTTTTTTTATTTCCTCTTCAAAAGTTTTTCTTAATAAATTTGCATATATTATGGTTCTTTTTTCTATTGGAATACAAAATAAAAATTCATATATCCAACTATTTTTTTGCTTATATTCATAATTAAAGATAATTTTTTCAGTTTGTTCGATACCTATAAATTTAACAAGAATAGATATTTTATCACTTATCCAATTAGAGAAAGGCATATCACATTTCAAATATGCTTTTATTGCTGTGATATATTTTTTTGAATTTCCTTTAATTCCATCAAATAAAAATGTTATTCCATTTTGCAACTCCCAGCACTCTCTATTTTCACTTTTATCTAAAATATTATTGCATAAATTAAATAACTTAATAAAATCGTATTCTTCATAATCTTTTATCATGTTATAAATATTTTCTTTTCTCTTCTCTTGTTCTACCTTCCAATCTACACCAAGTTCATAATTCTTAATTAAAGTGTTATATATTAAAAACTCTTCATTTCCTTTATACTTTTCTAATACCGCATCCATATTAATTTCTAATCTTTTGTTTATTACACTAAACTGCTTAAAGACTTTACATTGTATAAAATCTGGTGATAATATCTGTTTAAATATATACTCCTTTATAAATTTAAAATCCATTTCATATATCAATTTTAGTTGTTTTTCATTCTTTGAATGTGGATTATAGCTTAGCAATATTTTATTTATAATTTTTTTGTACCTTTCCTGCTTATATAACTCTCCTAAAATGCTCCATAATATTTTTCTTAACTTTTCTAAGCCTTCACACATACACAAATTAAATGTAATAAAGTTAAATGATCTCATACCTTTACTTTCAGTTCTATGAAATTCAAATTCAATATATTTTTCAATTATATTTAGCAATAATATAGTTAAATTTATATCTAAACCTTTATTAGCCTCTTTCCATAAGTATTGAACATTTAATAATTCTCTCTTATATTCATAATCAAAAGAATTCTGATCATACCCTAACCTATCTGAGAATAAAAGATAAAAATCCAATGCCTCAGATGGCTTCTTTTTAAAATAATATATAATTAACTCAAGTACCAGATCATAATTATTAGAATATTTAAATCCACCTAGCACCTCAACTATCTCTGACTTAATAGAATTATTATTCTTTTTATCTTTTAAATTAAAGCTATCTAGCAATATATCATCTTTATCCATCTTATCTATTTTATTTTTTATGTACGCTAATGACTTTTCTTCATTCATTGTATGAAATATTTTTACATATTCAAACTTCTCATTTTCATCTTCTATAGTGTTCCACACCTTATTTACTTGATCTTCTATGTAATTTAAACACTCTTCATTATTAAACAATGTTACAATTGTATTTAAAGCATAGATTAGTTTACGTTTATATCTTTTAAACAAATTTTTAATAACATTTGCTAATACGACATATCTCTTCTCTATTAGAACATAATATAATAAATAGTCTCCCATACTTTGGTCACTAATTTTGACTACTTTATCCATGTATAAATCAATAATTTCACTATTATTAAGTTCATAGCATAATTCATAAAACTCATCTTCATTTATCCCATTGTCTCTTAACATTTCTATTGCTATTTCATTACTTTGATATTCAAATGGTCCTAATAGTGTAATAACAAATACAGCTATAATCTTATTTCTATCAAAAAATTCTTTTTCAATAATCTTTCCATAATAATATTTAAATATATCCACTGAATTATATATTGATGATAATCCATTCTTCAAAGCAATTCTTCCTGCTAAAACTGCTAATCTTGCATTTCCTTTTGATATCCTTGCTATTTGATCTAAGTATTTATTATTTTTTATGCCTAGATTCTTACTCAAAATCTCTTTTATAACCTCATCATTTAAAACATCTATTTCTTCTTCTTGAGGAATTACTTTATTATATATTACCTGTTTTACTCTATCCTTTGCATAATCTCTTATTGTCATTATAATCTTAACATTTATTCCTTCAGGTGGTGTTATAACATAATCTAATACATGCTCTAACTGAGTAGTTTGATTGGCATCATCTATAAATAACAAATACTCTCCTGAATCTGATAAATAATATTTTAAATCATTATATAACATTTGCCCATTATTCTTTATACAAAATACATGAAAATTACGCTTATCTCTATATATCCTTGCTATCTCTAGTGCTAATCTAGTTTTACCTATCCCAGATTTTCCAAATACTAAAACAACCTTACTTTCTTCAATTTTATTAATTAATGATTCTATTTCATTCTCCCTGTGTACTAACTCCATATTAATTGAAGCATTCATCTTGTTTTTATCATATTTATCTATAAAATCATCAATTTCAAATATTTGCTCAGTATCTATTGGTATATTTAAAAAATCAGATGCAATTGTAGGATAGTTTATTAATAAATCATGTGAAACACTTCCTATTCCTATTAATGTTATCTTTACACCCTTAATCATATTTTCTAACTTCTTCTTTTGCTCAAAATGAATATTAGTTGATGTATAACAACATATTATCTCTTCGATTTCTTTTATATCAATATTAATCTTTTTCACATCTAAACACGATTTTATATCTTTCTCTATCTTTTCATATGACGTGCTTTCAACTGTACCATACATTATTAAGATATACTTTTCACTATCCAATTTTACATATGAATCAGGAATCCCTTTAGTAACTTTATTCGTTCTTGTATGAGAACCTAACGGTTCAATATTCGTATACTTAAATTTCTTATATAGATATGCATCCATTAATTTTTGATATTCCCCACCATCTAACTGCATGATAGCTTGCTGAATTGAATTTATCCTACTCAAATTTTATTTCCTCCCCTTTATTGCCCAATAATAACATTTAATTTTATTATACTATTAAATAGCATTTTTGATAAAAACTATTTATAATGTATTATATTTTCCTACTAAAGACACCCCTAGCTAAGTAATATCAATAGATAAGGCTATAAATCCCTCTTATTTATGATACGATTTCTCTCAACTACTCCAAATGCCGTTTTTCCAATCAATACCAAAATTATAATATGAATCTTCTTTTGATTCCAGTAGTACCATATGTCCTCCTAAGTCTTTGTATACATCTTTATTAGTACCCTAATTATCGACTAATAGTACTATTATTTCTTCTATTTTCTTTAGCATTTCCTTTGAGTATTTTGATTCTATTCCCTACACTTTTATCATCTTTATCCCTCCTTGAAATCGAAAAAGAAATACTCAAAGTTCTTATTACTCTAAGTATTCCTTACAATTTTTATTTGTTGTTATAATATATATTTATCCTTATAATTTAATTCAATAAATCTATATTTACATTTTAACATAGATTTACAATTATGTTATTATTCCTTATATTTATTCATGTATTTACTCAGTTCTTTGAAAGCTTCTTTATATGTATTCCGTCTCTTTTTTATATCGTATGGGATATATTCTTCTTCGCTAATATATTTGTCCATTATATCCTCTAAAATAGTACATTTATAATAATATCTAGAATAGCCATTGTACATATCATCATCAGTATTTTCTTTATAGTAATATTCTACAAATAAATTTATAGTTTTAGTATTTTTTTCAAAGTCATTAATGTCTAAATTTGTTTTTGGTATATTACCATAAGTTATACAATACCAATTCTCACTTTTATTTTCTATTTTAATATCTTTTCTAAAACTAGCTGTCATTCTTTTTTTACCATCTTCAAATATGTAATCAAAATCCTTTTTCTTAATAAATATACGTTTGTTTGTTATATCATATTTTTTTCCTAGGTTAATATCACTACTCTCAATGGCTTCTTTAAATTTCTGTATTGATGTTAAACTTTCATCTGTAACTACTATACTTTCTAAATTAGATATTAGTTTACTATCAGTTAATCTTTCAACTTTATTATCAATCCAAATTTTATTAATTGATTTCAAATTTAATTTTTTAATATTATGGGAATGTAATATGTTAAATCCTCTTTTTGATAATAACAATTCATGTGACTTTAATACACCAGACATTACATATGCCCTACCAATAGATGGATGAATTAATTTAGTATCTTTAATTATTAAATAACCTTTATGTAATTCACTTATACTTTTAGATACTAATAATTTTGAAATAATATCTTTATAAATATCAGTTACTAGATCATTTTCAAATGGTAATTTATCGTCACTTATTCCATTTCTATCAAGATTCAAAGGAAGGTTAGCATCATTATCTACAACTGAAACAGATGGTAGATTGAATTCTTCTGGAAACCTATACGTTTCAAACCTGAATGGATAATACTTGTCTTGTATAGTTATTCCATTATAAAAAATGTTATTTTCATATAATCTATATGTCCAATCTACTCTATAAAACCCTTCAGGTTTTATAGAACTCCAATCCTCATCTAATTCTTCATCATATAAATTAATTTTGATTTGATCATGCTCACTTAATTTATTCCAACTTGTAGGTACATTAATTATCAATTTGGGATTACTAGCATAATACCATTTATTCCATCTTACCTTATTATCTTGCCTTTCTTCAAATTGTTCTTTTAATATATCACTAATGCCATCATAAAGCTTTAATTTAATCTTAGTTCCTGATTTTTTATCATTATTCTCAAATTTAATTAATTGAATTTGATCAGTTTCTATATTAGCTTTAAATTTATATCCAATGTCTTCTTTATATCTAATCGTCTCTACCTCTATTTCATCCCCAAGAATAAAGCTTGCAAAAACTCCAATGCCAAACTTTCCACTCCTTGGTACTATACTTTTATTATTTTTATAATAAACTTTTTTCCACATATCACTATCTCTAAAAGAAGCTCCTGCCACTAAGAAATAATTTATTAGTATATTTTCATTCATGCCTATTCCATTATCTTCTACTGACAAATATTTTTCATCCTCTGAAATAGTTATTATTACTTTCATTTCCTCTTTATCATTAATAATTTTTTCTTTTTCGATACAAGCATCTATTGCGTTTTGTAATATTTCTCTTATTCCATACGCTGGATTTTTTCCATATAATGGTTGGACTAAAAGTTTTAAAATATCAGGATTTGAATCAAATTTAATTCTCTTTGGTATAAAATTAACATTTTTCAAGAATATATCTTTATTATCCATATTAGAATGTATTCTTCTAAATGTAAGCTTCAAATTTTCATAAGCACCATATACTTTTCCTAAAACTGCCCAACATGTGTCAAGCTCCTTTTGCATATCTTTTATTAAACTGTCTATTGCTAAATATACTTTGCTTTCTTTAATATCATTGATATATACAAAAATTGATTCTGGGTCATCTTGATAGTCCATTGCAACATGATCCACAACATTGTGCTTTATCCATTCCAACTCTGATATAGTACTATTTATTTTCCTAAACTTAAGAATTGGAGTATTAGCTCTAGCCTTATCCATATCCAAATAATCAGCCATTCTTAAAGCTACCATTACATATATTGCATGTACATTTTTTGTAGTTTTTATTTGATCTCTTCCAAACTCTTCTTCTATATATTTAACATTATCCCATATATTTAATCCATGACTTCTTGCAATATATCCAATTATTTTCTTTAATTTAATGTCTATATCACTATCATCCGAAAATTCCATTTTATCTCCATTAATTGTCGGAAATCCAAATACACATATTTCATATGCTATTCTTGGATGATTTCGTCGTATAAATTCACCAATAAATTTTTTATCTTCCTCAGTTGCTTTTTCTCTTTTTACAGGAGGCTCTTTTATTTTAAAATCATCATTAAACATATTTTTTATTTTTTTTTCACTCCAAAGTTTTGCCTCTGCTAAATACTCTTTCCATAAAATTGCCCAAGTTTTCTTATCAATACTTTTATCAATACTATCGTTAGACTTTGTACTAATCATGTTGACAAATGCTTCGTATGTAAGATGCATTCCCAAATCATGCAAAAATATTGATAATATTATCACACCTACATCTAGGGTATTTAATTTACCAAATGTTTCATCATCAATTATTTTATCTGCTATCTCTAGTGTTTTATTTATATGTGCAAATCCATGATCAGTATACTCAGGAAAAAACTCTAATTTATTCTCTTTGACAATTGGAGAAAACTTACGTATTATTGATTTAACTATATTATCTAAGTCTGTATCTACTTCTAATCTTTTACGAAATCTATTAGGTATTATTAATGAAGTCATAATTATCCCATCCAATCTAAATATTATATTCTTTTATGTAAAATTATACAACATTTGGTCTATTAATCCAATATACTTTATAGACATCTGCGATTGATTTGCTAAAAATTAATTGCATATGCATATCCAATTTTAGTAGATTTATCACTCACTTATGATATGGTTCTCCATATCATATTCTAAACTTTTCTAACTATTATATGAATAGTTATTCAAAATAAGTTAATCAACCATAAGCAATAAAAAAGAATCTATTTTTAAGTATTTAACAGCGTTAACCACTTCAAAAACAGATTCTTTTATACCTTTTTATTATATTAAAATAAGCTTATAAATTCTTCCACAGTTATTCTAGCAAAATATTCATCTATGTTAACATTCTTTATTGCATTCTTTATTTCTTCCTTTTTATGTTCAGTACCCTTTAATAAATCTTCTATTTCTTTTACATCCTTAACACCAAAGAAATCTCCAAATATCTTTATATCTTTAATTACCCCTTTTTCTACTTTTAGATTTAACTCTATAGTTCCACCTGCAAACTTTCCTTCATTGTAAAAATCATATTTAGGAGAACTTCCAAAGTTCCAAGCCCAAGTTTCATATTTATCTTTTTTAATTTTTTCAATTTCATCTATTTCATCTTGAGTTAATGGCATAACCTTTGCATCTTTTTCACTTTTTAAAATATAATCAAATATCTTATTTTTAAATGTTAAAACATCAATTTCTGAATTTAAATGTTCGGAAATATTAGTTATCCTGCTTATAACTGACTTAACTGCCTTATCTTGAAATTTTATCTTTTTAGGTCTTAAGGCACCACTTAAGTTTACTATATCCGATAAAAACAAAAGGGTTCCATGATGCATAACTCTATTTTTATACTTACATTGAGCTGTTCCAGAAATTTTTTTCCCATCTATTAATAAATCATTTCGTCCTGCAAATTCAGCTTTAACTCCTAATGTCTTCAAAACTCCTATTATAGGTTTACAAAATCTTTCAAAATCATTAAAGCTCTTCCCATCGTCTTTAACTATAAAAGTATAGTTTAAGTTTCCTAAATCATGAAATACAGCGCCACCGCCTGTCTGTCTTCTTACTACTTTAACCTTATTAGTTTCTATATACTCCATATCTATTTCTGATAATGTATTTTGATTCTTTCCAACTACAACACATGGCTCATCTCTCCATAAAATAAAGTACTCATCATCTTTATGTCTTAAAAAGTACTCTTCAGCTGCTAAATTAAAATATGGATTGGTATTTGAATTATCAATATATTTCATAAATTTTCCTCCGGTGTTTATTTTTTGTTTATACTATGAATGGCTTCCTTATTTAATCCCATCATTGCTTCATAGAACGCTTCGCCTAATGTTGGGTGAGCATGTACTACTTCTTTAAAATCATTTACTGTCATTCCCTTTTCAATTGCTACCACACCCTCATGTATTAAATCTGAAGCGTGTGGACCCATTATATGAATACCTAAAATCTTTTTACTTTCCTTTTCACATATAACTTTTACAACCCCTTCACCCTCACCTAATGCTAAGGCTTTTCCATTAGCTCCAAATAGGAATTTATTTTTTATATAATCTATGCCCTTTGACTTAATTTCTTCCTCCGTCATGCCCACAGTGGCTATTTCAGGGAATGTAAATATACAGTTTGGAATCACAGATTTATGGCACTCTTTATTTTCCATTATATGCTCTACAACCTCTATCCCTTGATGTGATGCTGCATGAGCTAAAAGACAAATTCCATTTACATCTCCAATTGCATATATTCCATCTATATTAGTTTTATAATTATCATCTACAATTATTTTCTTTTTATCATGTTCAATGCCTAGTTCTTCTAAGTTCATACCTGTAAAGTTTCCTCTTCTACCTTTAGCTATAAGAACCATATCAGAATTTAACTCAAACTCACCTTTTTTGCCTTCACATTTTATAGTTACATTATTATCATCTTGAGTAAATTCCAATATTTTAGTTGATGTTAATATATTTATTCCTGATTTTTTCGCTATAACTTTATACCTTTTACTTATTTCTCTATCAATATCATATAATATAGAATCCCTAGCAACCATTACTGTTACTTCACTTCCCATAGCTTTAAAGATATTAGCAAACTCCATTCCAACAACACCGCCACCTGAAACTACTAAATGTTTAGGAATTCTATCAAATTCTAAAATATCCTCACTTGTTATTATATTTTTATTCTCTATACCTTTTATTTTTGGCATTTCAGCATTTGAGCCCGTTGCTATAATTATGTTTTTTCCTTCTAATGTAACTTGCCCATCTTTCGTTTCTACTAAAACAGTATTTTTATCTTTTAAGAAAGCCTTACCTCTTATAATTTCAACATTATTTCCTTTTAATAATTTTTCAACTCCACCTACTAATTCTTTTATTACATTATTTTTTCTTTCATGAACCTTCTCTACATTTACATTATAGTTTTCAGCATCTATTCCAAAGTCTTCTATATGTTTTAATATATTCATTATTTCTGCTGTTCTATATAAAGTTTTTGTTGGTATGCAACCCCTATTAAGGCATGTTCCACCAAAGCTATCCATCTCGACAGCTGCTACATCAGCACCTAAATGTGCAGCTCTTATGGCCGCTACATATCCACCAGGACCTCCACCTATAACTATAATATCCTTCAAAATTATCCCCCCTATGATTTAATCAATTTTAAAATTTAAGAGCTAAGAAATAAGAATTGTATTTTTACTTTTCTTAAATCTTAACTCTTTTGAACCTCTCACAACTAAGTTTGTAAAATTTTTAGGATTTATCCGATGACTACCCGCTCTAATACTCCCATCTTCTTTAAAGTGGGAGTAAAGAGCGGCTATGTCTCTGGATAACGATTTTCCCTAAAGGATAACGACTTCTAAGGAGTAAAACTCCTAAGAATTCTGTTAATAAGCTTTATTGGGAGTAAAAACTCCATCTGAAGCCAAGAACTCTGTTTATATCTATATTTTATACACTAAACTATGTGATATTGGATTGCATAGACATATCCTTACTTATTTTTGCCATCTTAATATAGGTTTTCTAGCTGCTTTTACTTGGTCTAATCTTCTTACTGGTGCATTTACTGGTGCCTCATGTAGAAGTTCTGGATTTTCTTTAGCTTCTACAGCTATTTTTTTCATAGCATCTATAAATTCATCAACGGTCTCTTTACTTTCACTTTCAGTAGGCTCTATCATAAGGGCCTCTTCAATTATTAATGGGAAATAAACTGTAGGTGGATGTACACCATAATCTATTAATCTCTTTGCAATATCTAATGTAGCTATATGATGTGGATTTTCCTTAAGGGTACTTAAAATCACCTCATGTTTACAAATATCATCTTTTCCAATATTATAATAATCTCTTAAAGATTCTTTTATATAATTTGCATTTAAAACAGCATTGTGGGAAGCGGATTTTAATCCTTCCTTACCCATTGTTAAGATATAAGTGTATGCTTTAACCATAACACCAAAGTTTCCATATAAACTTCTAATTTTTCCAAGGGAATCTGGTCTATTATAATCTAATATAAATTTATCATTTTCTTTTTCAACTGTTGGTACTGGAAGAAATTTAGCTAAATGCTTTTTAACTCCTACAGGGCCTGACCCCGGTCCACCACCACCATGTGGAGTTGAGAATGTTTTATGCATATTTAAATGGCATACATCAAATCCCATATCCCCTGGTCTTGCAATTCCCATTATTGCATTTAGATTAGCTCCATCATAATATAATAATCCACCAGCTTCATGAACTAACTCACTTATAAGTTTTATATCTTTTTCAAATAATCCTAAAGTACTTGGATTTGTAAGCATTAGCCCTGCTATTTCATCATTTAAAACTTTTTTAAGTTCTTCAATAGAAACTCTACCATCTTCACCAGATTTTATTTCTACAATATCAAATCCAGCTACTGATGCACTAGCAGGATTTGTACCATGTGCTGAATCTGGAACTATAATTTTTGTTCTTTTTGTATCTCCTCTTTTTTCATGGTAAGCTTTTATAATTAAAAGTCCAGTATACTCACCATGTGCACCTGCTGCTGGTTGAAGAGTAAAATCATCTAATCCTGTAATTTCACATAATTTACCCTTTAAATCATACATTAATTCTAATGCACCCTGTGAAATATTTTCATCTTGAAGTGGATGTATTTTTGAAAATCCACTCAATGTAGCTATATCTTCATTTATTTTAGGATTATATTTCATAGTGCATGATCCTAATGGATAAAATCCGTTATCAACAGTATAATTTTTATTTGAAAGAGCTGTATAGTGTCTTACAACATCAACTTCACTTACCTCTGGAAGCTCTATTTCATCTTCTCTTAATAAGTTTTTAGGTAGTAATTTTGAAAGTTCTACTTCTGGTACATCTAAATCAGGAAGTCTATAGCCTTTTCTACCTTCTGATGACAGCTCAAATATAACTTTATCATAATCTTTCATTATATCGCCTCCATCACTTTCACTAAATTATCTATATCTTCCCTTGTCCTTTTCTCGGTAACACAAAGTAGCATAGAATTTTCATATTCTGAGTAAACTTTTCCTAAATCATATCCACCTAAAATATTATTTTCTAATAATTTATTATTAATTTCACAAGGTGAAGTTGCTGCTTTTACTACAAATTCCTTAAAGAATGGTTTATTAAATACAGGCTTATATTTTCCAGATTTAATTAACTCATTATATGCATAGTGTGATTTAGCTACACATTGTTTTGCTACTTCCTTTATTCCTTGTTTCCCTAAAGTGGCCATATAAACAGCTGCACCTATTGCCACTGCTGTTTGGTCTGAGCAAATATTAGAAGTTGCTTTTTCTCTTCTTATATGTTGTTCTCTGGCCTGAAGTGTTAAAACAAACCCTCGTTTTCCTTCAATATCTTCAGTTTCACCAACTATTCTACCTGGCATTTTTCTCATAAGTTTTTTGGTAGTATTCATAAATCCAAAACCTGGACCACCATAACTCATGTTTGCACCTAAGCATTGCCCATCACCAACAACAATATCTGCACCTAATTCTCCTGGACTTTTTAATATACCTAATGATATTGGATCTACATTCATTATTAATAGTGACTTATTTTTATGAATAGCATCTACCATATTTTCTACATCTTCAACTAAGCCAAGGAAGTTTGGACTTTGAATTATAACTGCTGCTACATTTTTATCTAAGCTATTAATAACTTTATCCACATCTGTAGTACCCTCTTCTAAATCAACCTCTATCATATTGTAATCTCTATACTTTAAGTAAGTTTTAAGCACTTTTCTTGTGTCGGGATTTACTGATTTAGAAACTATAATAGTATTTCTTTTAGTACTAACAATAGAAAGTATGGCTGCCTCAGCTGTTGCTGTTGCTCCATCATACATAGAAGAGTTTGAAACTTCCATGCCTGTTAAAGCACAAATCATACTTTGATATTCAAATATAGCTTGAAGTGTTCCTTGACTTACTTCTGGTTGATAAGGTGTATATGCTGTATAAAATTCTGATCTTCCTGTTATATGCTTAATTACAGAAGGTATATAATGATCATAAATTCCAGCCCCTAAGAAACATGTCATATCTTCCATAGATTTATTTTTTAAAGCTAAGTCTTTTAATCTTTTTTCAACCTCTAGTTCTGATAAAGAACTCTCTAGTTTTAACTCTCTATTTAACTTCACATTATCTGGTATATCACTAAATAATTCATCTACAGATTTTATTGAAAGAAAATCTAAAATTTCTTTTGTTTCTTTTTCTGTGTTTGGAATATATGGAAACATAATTATGCCTCCTTATCTAACTCTTCACATATTTTCTCATAAACTTCTGGTTTTATTAATTCTTCTAATTCACTTTTATCTGACATTTCTACTACAGCAATCCAGCTTCCATATGGGTCTTCGTTTAATGCTGCTGGATTATCTTCTAGTTCTTCATTAATTTCTAAAATGGTTCCACTAACAGGCATATAACTATCTGATGCCGCTTTAACTGATTCTATAGTTGCAAAAGTCTCACCCTTTGCTATTTCATCATCAACCTCTGGCAATTCAACAAAAACTATATCACTTAACATACGTTGTGCACAATCGCTGATTCCTATATATGCTTTGTTATCTTCTACCCTTACCCATTCATGATCACCAGTGTAAAGTAAATTATTTAAAACCTTCATTCTACTAACCCCCATTTTTTAAATCATTATATATTTATTTCATTGCTACCTACTCCCATACTCCCATCTTCCTTTAAAGTGGAAGTAAAAAGTGGTTATGTCCTCAGATAACCATTTTTATATTTAGCAGAAGTAAAAACTTCTCCTAAAGTGAAAAAACTCTTTATTAACAATAACTTTTAACATACAAACTAAATATTAGTGTGAATTTATATATATTAAGACATGCTCTACAGGTCTGCATATGATTTTTTATTGTACATATTACTTAGATTTTGTTTTTTTAGTATAGAATCTCTTATCTATAACAACAGCTTTTAATTCTTTTTTTCTAACTTTTATGTTAAACTCTGTTCCTATTTTAGAATATTGTTCTTCTACTAAAGCTAATCCAATTGCTTTGTTTAATGTAGGAGATTTATATCCAGTTGTAACATGACCAATAACTTTTCCATCTTTAATAACCTCATAACCATGCCTTGGAATACCCTTATCTAAAAGTTCAAATCCTACTAATTTTCTAGTTACACCTTCTTCTTTTTGTTTTATTAAAGCATCTTTTCCTATAAAATCTTCCTGAACTTTTAATTTTACAAAGAATCCCATACCTACTTCTAATGGGGTAACTGTTTCATCCATTTCATTTCCATATAAAAGAAGACTGGCTTCAAATCTTAAAGTATCCCTAGCACCTAATCCTATTGGTTCTGCTCCTTCTTCTTTTCCTGCATTTAATATAGCATGCCATAGTCCCTTTGCATCCTCTGGTTTACAATAAATTTCAAAACCATCTTCTCCAGTATAACCGGTTCGTGATACTAAGCATTTTTTCCCATCAACTAAAACATCTCTTTTAAATTTAAAAAATTTTATTTCTTGTAAATCTATATCTACTATTTTTTGAAGTATTTCCTCTGCCAAGGGTCCTTGTAATGCAAGTTGAGCAATACTATCTGATTCATCAACAATTTCAACATTAAAATCCCCTTTATGATCCATTATCCACTTAACATCTTTATCCTTATTACTTGCATTAATAACTAAGAAAAACTCATCCTCTGCAAATTTATAAACCAATAAATCATCTATAACTCCACCATCTTCATTGCACATAAATGTGTACAAAACTTCATTATCCTTAAGAACATTTATGTCATTAGTCATTAAGTATTGAATGAATTTTCCAGCATCTTTTCCTGTTACCATCGCTTCTCCCATATGAGAAACATCAAAAAGACCTGCTTTTTCTCTTACTGTATGATGCTCATGTAAAAAACCTTTAAATTGTGTTGGAAGTTCATATCCTGCAAAATCTACAATTTTCCCACCATACTCTTCATACACCCCTCTTAAAGGCGTAACTTTTAAATTTTCCATGTGTTTTACCCCCAATTAAAATTATTTACCCATAAATATTTATATATATGTTTTAATAGAATTATGAAAATAATTTAGTGTAAAACCAAGTTGTAAAGTTTATTTTAATTCCAAAACCTTCCTTTATATTATAATAACCTTTTCTTGTTTGTTTGTAAATCTTTTACATGGAAAATCATAGCCAATTTACTTCCTTAATATATTTTTCTTCATCCCAAGCTTACTTGAAACCATCTTCTATAAATATAGTTGCCATTTTCACCTTTTCAGGTGGCTTTGTATAACTAGGTTGCTATTTCCTATTAGGCACATTCAAATAAATAACAAGTTAGTATGTTAGTATGACAGTATATTTTGCGTCATACTGCGTCAGCAGAACCCAACCATAGCACTACTAGCGACGGAACCTGCTTCCTTGTATGACACAAAATATACTGCCATCTTTGACTTGTTATTTATTTTCATGTGCCTTATCTGCTTTAAGTTTAACTAATAACATCTTTAATTAATACAAAAAAAATACTATACTTAATAATATATTAAGTAATACCTACAAATAGAAAAGATTAGATTGAGGAGTTTATATATGCGAAAGAAAGATATACTTGAGTTAAAAAAACGTTTTAAAAAAGACCATTGTACCTTCACTAAAATATGTGGTTGCTATGTTAATGGTGAAAAAAATATTATTTTAAATTTTAGAGAATCCTTTTTAAATTTAGATGAGGATGAGTATTTTAAGTACTTAGAAATTGCTAAAAAAGTACTATCTGGAACCATCGGCAATAATATTTTAGAACTTAACTTTCCACTTAATGAAAATCTTGAAAATGAAAAACAACTTTCTCTTGTTAAGCTTAAAAAAAGCCAATTAAAGGACGATGCTCTACTTGAAGATTTTTATAAATCTATAATAGATAGTTATGATTATACTGGTAATTTTTTAATACTAGTTTTTCATGATGCTTATGATGTTATTACTAAAACTACTGATAATTCTAAAGTAGATGAATCTGAAGAAATATATGAGTATATTCTATGTGCAATATGTCCTGTTTCACTTTCAGATCCTGGACTTAGATACTTTGAAGAAGAAAAGAAAATAAAGGCACGTATTAGAGATTGGGTGGTGAATACTCCAACCCTTGGCTTTGTGTTCCCTGCTTTTATTGATCGTACTTCAGATGTTAATTCTGTTATGTACTACACTAAAAATGCAAAGGATCCACATCCTGAATTAATGGAAGAGACTTTAGGTTGCTTCTCAAAACAAACCGCCACTATCCAAAAAGAAACCTTTCAAACAATTATTAAAGATTCTATTAGTAGTGATGAAAAAAAAGCTGAGAAAACTTTTATAGAAATACAAGAAAACCTAAATACTATGATAGATGAGTACAATTCAATATATGATGATAAAGATGATGAACCTATAACCTTAAAACAAAAGGACATACAAAATCTTTTAATAGAAAGTGGGGTTCCTGAAGAAGCTACTTATAAAATTGAGAAATCTTATGTAGAAAACTTTGGCGAAGACCTGCCTTTAGCAGAACATTTAATTGACTCAAAAGTACTTAAGGCAAATGCTCAAAAGAAAAAGGAAGAACAGCTTGAAAAGCAAGTGGAAATTCTACAACATAGACTTGAAGAAGTAAAGAAAGAGGCCGTTATTGATAAAGAATCTGAGGTTTCTAAAAAGGATGATAAGGATAATGTGACTTTAGATGATGATTTAAAAGATAATTTAGATAGTGCCTTAGACGATGCTTTAGAAGATAATTTAGATAATGCCTTAGATGATACTTTAAAAAATGATTTAAATGATGCCTTAGAAAATAATTTAGAAGAAGCTCCGGCTATCAATTCAGATGATAGTAACATTACTTCCGACTATGATGTTATACTTCAAGTAAAGCCTGAAAAAATACCTAAAATCAAAGCTCAAATAATTGATGGCCAAAAATGCATAGTTATTCCTATTGATGAAAATGAACAAACTACAGTTAATGGTTTAAATGATTTGATTTAAGTTATATAAATTAATAAAACAGTGCCATAATTATATAATCTGGCACTGTTTCTATTTTATTTTTTGCTATCTATTTTTGTTGAATAACTTTTTAATCTTCTACTGGTTTCATGGCACTATAATTATCTTTAATTTTTAAATCGTTTTTAACTTTAATAGCTAATGGAATTTTTATTAATGTAGAAATAATATCTGCCACAGGTTGAACACAAATAACGCCATTGAATTGTAAGCCAAGTCTTATAATCTTTACCTGAGCCTTATCCTCTACTTTCTTTTAAATATCTATCTAACTTTTTATCACTCCACTCATATCTGCGCTTATCCAAATAATTTACACCTTCTAAAAAACAAAAGCACTGCCTATAGACAAACATATAAGTTTCTTATATGCTTGTCCTAAAGTCAGTGTTTAATTACTATATAATAATTATCGCGCTATTACAGCAATATTTTATTATAATATATTATCAAAGACATCGCCAAGCTATTTAAGCAAACTACTAATTATGTAACAAATTTTATTCCTAAGCATCTATTTTCATCTTTATTTTTATCTAATGCTTTTATTACATAATTATCTTTATAAAATTTCTTAATTTGCTTATCTGTAAAATCACTAACATTGCTTGTAATAATATATTGTCCTACTTTCATTTCTTTCAATTTTTTATCAACATGCTCTATTAAATTCATTTTAGCCAATTTATTATCTGGTAATGTCATTGCTCCATCATGGATTAAAAATTTTATTTTGTCATCATTTCGTATTCTAGAAAATAAGCATGCTAAATCAAACATAACTATCTTCATTATCTTTATGCCATGTGACTCTTCGTCTGGTATCTTACTATGAATTTTAATTCTACCAGTATTACTCCTACCATCCACGCTATTATTATATTCAAATATTAATTCTCCTTGTTGATTATATGATATTTCTACCATTTTTTCAAAATCACTACTTATCATATTTATAAGTTCTTCATATTGATCAAAAAGTTTTTGGAATTTGTTATTATTCTCCAATATTTCTGCTTTATATTTATTAATTTCTTTATTAATATTTCTTTGACTGTCATAAACTTCTATTTTATATTCAGCATCTGATAATAACTTATGTTTCTCATTTAATATACTAATTAAATAATTATAATCCTCTGAAAATTCTTTGTTATTAATCATCTTTGAATATGATTCCATTGTATTCCTTAGATTTTTTATTTTTAACTTTAGTTCTCCTATTTCAATCATCAACTTTTCTATATTTTGGGTATATATGTCACTTCTATTTTTATCCATAAAATCATAAAATTCAACTACTTCCTTATATGACTTGGTCAAATTTTCAGGAAAATATTTTAATATTTGTTTATAGAAATCTTCTAATTGAACTAATTTTTCACTATTATATTTGTTTTGCTCAAGCGATTTTATATTCTTTCTATATTGTTTACATTGTCTTTCTTTTTTTAATTTGATTTTTTCAAGTTCTGCATATTGTTCTCTTGCTATTTTATAATGTTCTTCATATAAACTAATATTATCAATCATTTTTAAATTTGCAATTGATTCATTAAGTTCCTCGACTTCTATTTGTAACTTTTTCTTTTCTATTTTAATATCTGCAATTTCATCATTCAGTGAACTTATATACTGCTTTTTTATCTTTAATTTGTTTATCTTAGTTTTAATTTTATTTATTTCCATTTCAAGCCAATATGGTAATCCACATAAATATGCTAGACATGCTGCTGAAACATCTGCGTGCCTTTTAGGTCTGATTAAGTCTATAAATCCCTCTATTGAATCTCTTATTAAATATTCATTTATAGATGATAATTTTATATTATATACTGACTCACTATTCGAAATCATTAATTTTTCTACTTTTTCTCTATACTTATCTTCTTCAAAAAACTCCCATTTATCTAATTCATAAGTTACTTCATTTGAATAAAGTATATATCCATTTTGTTCGTAAAGTTTTTTACCTAAATATATTGTTTTCCTATCCATTTTGCATTTTAAATATGTAAATATTTTATTATCATTTATTTCTTTGCTATTTACTATAGTTTTCTTTATTTTTTGTCCTAACAAACATCTTAATATTTCTACAAAAGTTGTTTTACCAACTCCATTTGAGTCTCCTTCTAACCTCTCCCTGTTCTTTTCTCCAAGTATAATACTTACTCCATTTTTATTAAATTTATATTCTTTTAATATGATATTATCCTTACATGAATAGATAACTAATTCTTCAAACAACATTTAGTCCACCCTTGTTATAATAATATTATTATAATCTACCTTTCCTACAGAGTATAAAAATATAAGCGCTAATTTTATATTTTTCTCTATATTAGAGTTTTTATTAATTTTATGAACACTTACGTATTCTGATATTATTTTATCTAATGTTTTAGGTTTAAATAATATATTAAATATTTCTGATGCGATATATGGTACATTTTCATGAATTGATTGATATTTATTTCCTTTAAAATAATCCATGTTACATTACCTTCTTTTCATTAAATATAGAACAAAAATTAATCATCCAGTAAACTAAAATTTTAATATAAAATTTAAACTTCATTTTAGAATAATTTAAAACCAATTTATATTCTTCATATATGCTATCAACAATATAATCAATTATTTTATCACCATCACTAAGCATATGATAACATTTTCTATATTCATCTGTAATTAAATTATCTATTATCAACCTTTTTTCAT
The DNA here is from genome assembly GCF_054768215.1 of Clostridium sp. CTA-1. NCBI lineage: Bacteria > Bacillati > Bacillota > Clostridia > Eubacteriales > Clostridiaceae > Clostridium > Clostridium sp. CTA-1. The sequence continues at coordinate 125,623 of NZ_BAAAAP010000002.1, read as the reverse complement.
TAAATAACTCATTTGTCAACAATATACCATCTATAACATAAAAATATTTTGATAACTCATCAAAATTTGAAATTGTACTTTTCAAACATAACATATTATTAAACTTATCATATACATCTTTTGCAACACTATTATATTCCTTAGGTGTATATGTGCTTGATTTTTCTATGAATTCTATTATAAATTCTTCGAATTCATCTTCGTTTACTTCAATATACTCTTCATCTTTTTTTTTAAATCTTTCTAAATCAAATGTTAATCTCTGATTTTTTAGTCTCCTGCCTATTGTATTATCTATATCCCATTTTTGTATATCATTGATCCAAGAATGATATTGTACTTTACATTGTTTATTATTTAGGTTAATCTGTCCCGTTATAAATGTTGCTTTTGAATATCCCTCTAACATCAATGATCCACTTGTCAAAACAGGCAACTCTGTTAAGTCATAATTATAGAATTTATAGTTACCATCGTGAACATGCCCACACATATATATGTCTATTCCATTATCTATGAAATTATACACTATGCTATTTCTTTCGGTTTCATGAAAACAATCAATTCCATGATGTCCAATTGCTATATTTACCTTACTATCATCTTTATTTAATTTATTTAAAATTTCAATATGGTTTCTTAATCCCAATATTAAATTTCCTTCTTCACTATCTTGTCCACTGAAAAAGCAAGTATTCATACAAACTACATTATATTTTTCTCGTTCAATTATATTATGTAATTTTTTATAATCATATTTTTCTGAATTAAGATTATCCTTGTAATACTTCCAAAATCTTTTTTGTCCTTTTACTAGTTCTGTGTATGTATCTCTATCTAAATTTGGAACATAAATGTTTCTAATATCTTCTTTTTTTATTGATTCTATTACAGCCTCTCTAACTGTAGTTCTTTTTATATCATGATTACCGGGAACCATATATATGTTATCCTTGGAAATTTTACAAATTGACGCCAACTCATTTATTAAATTCTCATCCATTTTTCCATACCTATAAGTAATATCTCCTGTAATAACTAAGAAATCATATTTACCATTACTAGTTATTTCATCTAAATATTCATATAGTTTTTTTCTCATCGAAATTGTATCATAGTTTTCATATCCATAATGTATATCTGACAAATGAATCCATCTTAATTTATTATTTTCCATTAATATCTCTCCTTAATACCTTTCTACAATATTATAAATATCGTTTTCAATCTATATTCCGTAAGTATTATTTTACCATTTAATTCTTTAAATAAAAACATCAAAATTAACAACAATACATCTTCCCTATTACAATAAATCAATTTTCATTCAAAAATAATTTGTTTTAAATCATCTAATACAAATAAAAAAAAGCATTAGTATTACTTCATTTGATAGCATCCCAATACTTATTGCTTCCTTTATGTTTTATGTAATTATCATTTGTACATTATTCAAGCTTTCATATTCCTTAACTATTATTGGTATACTTACAAAAGCAGAGGGTATCTCAAAGGCATGTTCTTGAGATACCCTCTGCTTTTAAATTAATATCATAAAGTAAATACTAGTTAATTTCTATACTTTAAACTTTTTAATTAAGCTATCTAATTCTTCTGCAATATGAGCTAATCCTTCGCTGGAATTAGCTATTTCTTCTACACTTGCTGCTTGCTCTTCTATGGAAGCTGAAGCTTCTTCTGTGCTTGCTGCATTTTCTTCTGCTATAGCTGATAAATTTTGCATTAGATTCATAAGTTTTTCTTTATTTTTATTCATATTTTCTTCAGACCTATTAAGTTTTTCTATTACATTATTGGTTACATCTATAGAGTATGCTATTTTTTCAAATTTTTCTTCTGTTCCCTTTACGCTTTCTGATTGATACTGATTTATTTCCTTTACTTCTTTCATTTTAGCTACTGCATTTTGGGATTCTTTCTTTAATTTTTCTATAACCTTTTTTATTTCTTCTGTAAAACTATTTGATTGTTCTGCAAGTTTTCTAATTTCATCTGCTACTACTGCAAAACCCTTTCCATGCTCTCCTGCTCTAGCTGCTTCTATGGCCGCATTTAAAGCTAGTAAATTAGTTTGATCTGCTATAGATTGGATCATTGAACTAGCACTATCTATTTTTTCTGCACTTTCATTATTGCTTAATATAATCTCATATATATTTGTAGCTGCCTCATTGTTTTCTTTTGTCTTTTCAATAAGTTCTTTTAATATAGAAAAACCTTCTTCTTTTCTCTCCTCTATATCTTTAGCTGCATTATTTAACTCTTCTACATATTCTTTATTTTGTTCTAATAAACTTCCCATTTCCTCTACACTTGAAGCAGAGTTTTCTGTATCCTGTGCTTGATTGCCGGATCCCTTTGCTATATCCTCTATAGTCTTTGCTACTTCTTCAGATGCTGTAGCTGACTGCTGTGATGTTGCTGTTAGTTCCTCTGATGTTGCTACTATTTGTTGTGCTGACTCATCGGTCTTTGTAATAAACTCTGCAATGTTATCTCGCATCTTTCTTAAGGCTCTTGCCATACTACCAATTTCATCTTCACGATTAAGATATTTTATAGCATCTTCGTTACCATATATAGTGAAATCCAAATTAGACAGTTCATTCATCCTTTTAGTTACAGCTATAATAGGACTAGCTATTGTTCCACTAATAAAATAAGTAACTAGTGCTCCAATGACTATTGTCATTAAAGATAATATTATAATAATATTTCTAATGCTATGTACATCAGTTAATACTTCAGAAATTTCTCCTCCAAAAACCATAGTCCAATTGGTACCTTCTATAGGAGAAAAACCAGCTGCATTTTTTGTTCCCTTATATTCATATTCTCCCTTACCAACCTTTTTTTCAGAAATTATATTCTCTATTAAATCTGCTAAACTTTTAAAAGATGGATCCTTTTTGGCAATTTCTACAGTATTACTTTGACTTAAAACAAGTTTTTTATTAGCATGTCCAACTGTGGTGCCCTTATCATTTATAATAATACCAAAACCTGTTTTCCCATATTTAATTTTACTAACAATATCACTTAAAAAAGTTGCTTCCTTTGCCCCATAAAAAACTCCCTGAATTTGACCATTTTTTATAATAGGTGATGCCACAATAATTGTAGGCTTCTTTGTTGCAGCACTTATAATAACATCAGATATAGCGCCCTTACCTAACATAGCCTTTTTGTAGTAATCTCTCTCCTTAACATTTACAGTATCTCTTTTTTTATTAAATAATGTAGAGTTTCCATTTTTATCAACATAGGAATAATACATATACCCTGCTCTTTTAGCCTCTTTCTCAAAATAATCCGCCTTCTTTTCCCAAGAAATATCTTTATTAATTATCTTATCATCTTGAGCTATAGCTTCTATATAAAATATTTCACTATCTATCTTAGATCTTATGTAATTAGCTTTCTCTACAGCCAAATTCTGCAAATCATCATAATAATCATCTGTTAGATTTTTGCCAACTCTATTTACTACTATGAACCCTAGTACTACTGTTAGCACAAATATAACCGCCGTAAATATAGTTATCAGTCTAGTTTTTAATGATTTCATAAAAATCCTCTCCTCCCTTAAAATATAAAATACACTTCTAATGCTATATATAAGTAACAATTATCCTCTAATCCTAATTGATAACACTTATCTCATTATTATACTATATCATAATTATACACTTATCTGCTATATTAATAAATATTATCAATAAAAAATAATATTCAATTGTCTATTACCTTTATATGCAACTTCTCAATTACACATAAAAAGGACTTACTATTTAAAGTAAATCCTAATATTTCAATTAAATATTAAATAATTATTTCAGCATTGAGTTTAAATTCAACAACTTTTTGTAATATAAGATATTAAGAGTATATATTTAATCATTTATTTGCTCTAAAAGCCCATTGAGCCATAAGTTAACTAAATTTACAGATCCACGAAACCCAATAAAGGGAGATTCATAAGGATTTAGTCTCCATTTTATATCTGGGTTAGATATTTGAAGATCTGTATTTCTTTTTGCCCATTTTAAAGCTTCTCCACTTGCCATTAGAAGTCCCTTTTTCTCCGATGATATAGCCTTTACCCATTCAGTTTCTGAAAAATAAGGAATTTCTTCACTTGCCATGCCTTCCGAGTCGCACCAACAGGTTCCTCTAATTAAGGATAATTCTTTTTCTGCATAAGAAAGAATACCTTTTACCACATCTCTATGACCTCCTAATGAAATTCTTGCTTCATCAGGATGTTCTCGTATTACATGTTGAAAAGCAGAAATTGCAGGGGAAATTTGAATCATGCTTTTTTCTTTTTCTGATTTTATAAAGCTATTATCTAAAGTTAACCCAGAAATCTTAGCTATCTTATCTATCCATTCTAAAGTTCCTTCAATTCCGTAAGGCCTAGCCAATAAATATGGGGTTCCAAATCTATTTTTCAATTGTTTTGCAGCAGGCTCTCCTTCCTGTCGTATTACTAAATTAATATGGGCACCACCCATATTCTCAATTTGCTCTACAGATGTATCAGAGGTCATAACGCAAAGTTTCTCCATACCAAAGGCCCCCTTCATTATGCGGATAATCTCTTCTGCATCAGCATGAAAGCGAAATAAATCAGCACAAGAGCCAATTATATTAAATGTAGGTTCTTCTGTTTTTTCTACATCCTTTGGTAACATTTTTGAAAGAAGTAAAAGTGCTTCCTGAACACCACGATGTCCATCTATATCAAAGCTTCCACATCCAAATGGAAGTAAAGTAACATTAGGATATTCCGGTTGTAATTCTTCACATATAGCCATTAAGTCCGTTCCAATAACCATAGGCACTGAAGAGGGCAGTAAAAAAACAATTTTAGGCTTATCTTTTTCTATAATTTGAGCAATAGCACTATTAAGTCTTCTAGTATCTCCTAATGAAATATCTGTTTCGTCAATGTGAGTAGAATATAGTTTGCACCTTTTAGATATACCAGCTTGATTTAAAAACATTCTCCCATACTGCATGTGTCCCATGCATCCGTATTCAATCAAAGCGGCGTCACGTATTGAAGCAAGAGTCCATAATGTTCCCATTCTACCTGACATTGGCGGTTTGAATTTATGAATTCCCATGATTATTCCTCCCTATTTCTTCAGCCTTTACTTTTTCATATACTTTTAACATCCTACTTAATAAAGCTACTGTTCTTTCATAGCCTATTTGTCCATACAAAACCTCTAAATATGGGACGCAAGGAATTAAAGAGGAATCTTTTAAAAGTTCTCCTAAAGAAAGTTCTGCCTCAATACCTTCTAAAAGTTCTATATCAGCATTATCATTTACCATATGACATATCATAGGATCATATCCTTGCTCTTTAATAGCTTTTGCCCATTTTCTATCATCAGGATAAAATTCATCCATATGTAAAAGCATAGGTTTCATTTCAAATTTAGTTAGATATAAAACAAAAGGCAAAGGCATCATGGCACCGATATGGGTCAAAATATAACTTTTTCCTTTAAACACATCTTCTATCTGCCTCTGCAGTGCAATAGCTTTTTCTCTCGATTCATCAAATTCATGGTTAAACTTGATTTTCAATGCCTTTTCCACAGCTTCATAGAGATCATCAATCTCAAATACATCATAGGTTTCATGAAGACTTATAAATGGAACTTTAAACTTTTCCCACATCATTTCAGCCAAAGGATTCATGAAAGGTGAAAGCACAATATTAAGAGCTGCATCCGGTGAAGCAATAAAATCCTCAACATCAGATTTTGGAGCAAGCATTCTAAGGTAAAATCCTCTTTTCTCCAATGCTGTTAATAATCCTGGCATAGGAACATGCTTTTCTCTTGGACTTCGGCCAAGAATATTTATTGTATCAGTACTTCTTTTTCCCTTCTTCATCAAGTTTCCGAATGCTACTAAAGTTTTCCAATAACCTGAAGGATAACTATTACATTTAAAATGTGCCATTAGTACATATGTAAGTTGTGCTGAAACTTCAGGCTGTGTTTCATGTACAATCCCTTCTATATCTTCACCAATTATCTCAGGAACACAAGTTAAAATTATCATAATAGCTTTAGCACCGGACTTATCCATTTCTTTGATAGTTTTAATCAATCCCTTTCGGCATCCAAATACAACCTCATTTGAATCTAAAATATAGGTCCAATGTAGCTCTCCTTTCTGGCTTTTAATATTGTAAACAACATTACGGCTATAGGTTCCACATTCTGGTGTACCTACAACCAATGTTGACATTCCCTTAACCCTTGCACTAAGTGCCAATGCAGTATGCATTGGACAATGATTTCCCGGAAAAGCCGCGGGAGTCAAAAATTTTACCCCGGCATTGTTCTTAACTGAAGATAAAGGTTTTAGATGTTTTAATTCCTTCATTATCACTTTCCTCCCTCTAATAAAATCTTTGCCAAAGTACGATACTGCTCTGTCATCTCACATTCAGGGAAAGCTTCAACTACAGTTTTTCCCAAAGCCTCGGCCTTTTGTACATAAGGATCTCGTGCCATAGAGTGAATTACTGGTGTTTCAATTTCCTCTGCAACTTTTCTAACTAACTCTTGTTCATTTTCAATTTTTTTAGAATTTAGTATTAATCCTCGTAGTGATGCATATCCACGCTTACCAAAACTTTTAACAGCATGTGCAATATTTGTAGCTGCGTAAAGTGACATCATTTCTCCGGATGTAACTATACATACCTCATCAGCATATCCTCCTCTAATAGGCATAGCAAATCCACCACATACCACATCACCCAATACATCATAGAGGATAACATCTGGTTTATATACTTCATATGCATCTAATTCTTCCAGTTTTTCAAAGGCAGTAATTATTCCACGTCCAGCACAGCCTACCCCTGGAACTGGTCCTCCTGATTCTACACACAATACTCCAGTACTACTTTTAAATACAAGGTCATCTAACTCTATATCACCCTTTTCTCTCAAAGTATCCAATACTGTAGAAATATTTTTACCGCCAGTTAGATTTCGAGTAGAATCAGCCTTAGGGTCGCATCCAATCTGCATTACTGTTAATCCCATTTCTGCCATAGCTGCAGATACATTAGATACTGTAGTAGACTTACCAATACCTCCCTTTCCATAAATCGCAATTTTTTTCATATAATCAACTCCTCAAAAATTATAAAGCAATCCTGTTATTTATAAAGCTAATTTCTTATAATTACTTAAAGCAACTATATTTCGTGTACAAGATAATATAACACTATATATTACTGTTTTTACTACTTAATTAATTCATAGGAAATACATGTGGGACGCCCTGTTTTGGAACCCCACACAATCTCCGCATCAATATTGAAAGTATCCTTTAAAACCTTTTTTGTCATAATCTCTTCTGGAGTTCCATGACTTATAATACTTCCACTACGTATTGCTATCATGTAGTCGGCAAAACGTGCAGCTAAATTCAAATCATGGAGTACCATGACGATTGTACAACTTTCTTCTCTATTCAGATTGTATAAAAGCTCCAATACCTCTAACTGATATGCCATATCCAAGTAGGTAGTAGGCTCATCTAGCAATATCAAATCAGTCTGCTGAGCTAATGCCATTGCAATCCATACTCTCTGACGCTGTCCACCGGAGAGATTGTCCACCATTGTGACCTCAAGTTCAGTCAGCTTTGTAATATCTAATGCCCATTGAATTACTTTCTTATCCTCCGGTGACAATTTGCCAAATCCTTTCTTATGTGGAAATCGACCATAGGATACAAGCTCACCAACAGTAAGTCCTCCTTGTGCTTGAGGAGATTGAGGCAATATAGCCATCTTCTGCGCTACTTCCTTAGTGGAAAAATTTCTAATATCATCACCATTTAAATAGACTAATCCTTCTTTTGGTTCTAAAATACGGCCTATAGTCTTAAGTACAGTTGATTTTCCACAACCGTTTGGTCCAATTATTGTAGTTATCTTCCCTTTTGGTATATTCATATTCAAACCATCCACTATGAGTTTATCCTCATAAGCGATGGCTAAATTTGTTGTTGTAATACTGTTCATAAGCCCTTACTCCTTATATAAAATACATAATTTATTCATAGTAAAATTCTATGAAGTATACCTTTATCTACTGCTATATCTACTGTTAAACTTTGAATTTTTATAAACTTAATTTACTGAAGGTATGTTTAATATTATTAAACTACTTGAAAACTTGATTTACTCAGAATTCATTTAATATTATTAAAATATTTGCAAACATGATTTACTCCAAATGCATTTAATACCATTAAAATTTTTATATATTATATTTATTTTTATTAACAATCCTATAATCAACTCTTACTATTAGAAAGGAGATAAAGAAAATATGGTGCTCCAATAATAGCTACCACAATTCCTGTTGGAATCTCAGAAGGTTGAATGATAACACGTCCAATAGTATCTGCCAAAGATACTAATACAGCTCCAATCAATATACTAGTGGATAAAAGTACTCGATGTCGTGGTCCAACAAGTCTTCTTGATAAATGGGGTGCTATTAAGCCTACAAAACTAATACTTCCACTAACTGCTACGCATGAAGCAGCAAGAGCTACTGCAGCTGCAAGCAATTTGCGACGTTCTTTTTCTACTGAAGCACCGAGACCATAAGCTATATCATCACTAAGAGTCAATATATCCATAACAGAAGATTTTGTTAGTATATATGGAATCAATATCAATAACCAAGGCAGTAATGTCATCACAAACTTCCAGTTAGATCCCCAAATACTTCCTGCCTGCCAAGCAACCACAAAGTTATACTGTGTATCATCTAATTTAACCACTAGTAAAGTGGTTAATGCCGAAATTCCTGCCTGTACTGCTACACCAGTTAAAACAAGCTTCATAGTTGAAATACCTTCATCTCGCTTATAAGAAAAAATATAGACTATAACGGCTGTAATGCCTGCCCCTATTAATGCTAAAAAAGGAAGAGTAAACACAGATAGGAAAGATTCAGCACTAAAAATCAGTACATATAAAATTACCATCAAACTAGCACCGGCGTTAATTCCTAAAATTCCTGGATCAGCTAAAGGATTTTTAGATACACTCTGTATTATGCATCCTGACAAGGCAAGTCCAGCTCCTACTAACATTGAAATAACTATACGAGGCAGCCTAAAATCAAATAAAATTAGCTTTTCTTTCTCTGTGCCTTTGCCAAATAATGTCCTTAAAACATCAAATGGAGACATTTTAATATATCCCGTATCCATACTTACGATTAAAGAAACTCCCAAAAGTAACACACATCCAATTACAATTAATGTATTTCGAATAGCTACCTTACGTTTATATGCTTGAATTATTTGTTGTTGTTCTTTCATTACATTGCACTCCTTTGTCTACGAGCCAAATTTAAGAATAATGGCACACCAATAAGAGAAATTATAGCTCCTATAGGAGTTTCAAAGGGCGGATTTAAAGTTCTGGCTCCTAAATCAGCTAATACTACCAATAAAGCTCCTATTACTGCTGTAGAAGGAATAATTAATTTATAATCCATACCAACAAAAAAACGTGCAATATGAGGAACAATCAATCCTACAAATCCAACTGAACCTACTACAGATACTGAGGCTCCTACTAATATAAGAACTGTAAGTGAAGATAATAAATTTACTAACTTTATATTTATTCCTAATCCCTTTGCAACATCTTGTCCTAAACTCAAAATAGAAATATAAGGTGATAGTACAACCGATCCTATAAGTCCTCCTATTATCCACGGAATCATTATTCTAACCTGTTCCCAATTAGAACCTGCAACACCACCAACAGTCCAAAACATAATGCTTTGAGCCACATTAAAATAAAGAGCAATACCCTGGCTCATAGCCACAAGCAGTGTACTAACAGCTGCCCCTGCTAATACAAGCCTAATAGGTGTTTGTCCACCTTTTTTCATAGAAGCAATACCATTAACTAATACAGCCCCCAAAGTTGCTCCTAAAAAAGAAAATAAAATGATATGAATATATTTCATTCCAGGAAAGAAGGCAAAACATATAGAAAGAGCAAAAGCTGCTCCGGCATTTAACCCTAATAATCCTGAATCAGCAAGGGGATTTCCTGTAGTTCCTTGCATTATAGCTCCTGAAACAGCAAGAGCTGCACCAACTAAAGCACTTGCTATAACACGAGGAATACGTAGATTGAGTATAACAAGATGATTCATTTTTTTCCCATTAAAATGAAACAAAGCATCCCATAGGGAAGCTAAGGGGATATCCTCTGTCCCCTTAGTTGTAGAAAACATCATAGTAAAAGCAAGTAATACTAATCCTACCACTACAATAAGCCACATCTTCCGTATATTATCTTTTTTATTTGTGTTTATGCTTACCTTTTCCATTGGCTTTTTCATCTAACTGCTACCTCCTCATTACCATAAACTATTTTTATTATGCCAAACCAATGGGTAACTTCCATTTATATTACATTTAAATTGTCAATGAAAGATTATTTTGATATGGCTTTTGTTAAGTTCTTAGCGGAAATCTTTAATGCCAGTGGACTTTCACTATTTAAAGAATCATCAAAGAATAAGATCTGATCCTTCTTTACTGCATTAAGTGACTGCCACACAGGAGAAGTTTTTTGTTTTTCAACGGCTGAATTAACAATTTCGGGGAAGTGCCTAAATATAATATAATCCGGATTCATCTTTGATAAACCTTCTAATGAAATAACCTTACTATGTTCAGGATATCCCTTTGGTATTGACAAGTTAAAACCATCTTCTTTGTTGTAATAAATACTATCCTTTGAACCAAGGGCAACAAAATTTCCTTTTCCATCAACTCTAAGTAAAGCAACTGTTTTGTCCTTATTATTTTCTAAAAGCTTTTTAGTATTTTTAATTTCCTTCTCAGTTTCATTTATAATTTTATTTGCTAAATCCTCTTTTCCAACGATTTTTGCACATTGCATAGTTTTATTTTGCCAAGAATCCTTAAAGTCTATCTGAACTACAGGAGCTATCTTAGCCAATTTATCATAAACCTTATCTGCATGACCTTTAAATGTTACAATCACATCTGGTTTTGATTTTAAAACTGCCTCTAAATTTAAATCTCTAGCACTACCTAAATCCATAACATTTGCGGTACCCTTATATGTCTTAAGGGTTTCAAATTCATCCAAAGCTTTCATTGCATTACCAACTGTTGCACCACCAGAAGCAACTGGTGGTGTTTCTAAAGCAAAAAAGTACTCCAAGAACGCTGCATGAAGAACTGCTACCCTCTCAGGTTTTTTATCAAATTTAATCTCTTTTCCTGTTGCATCTTTTATAGTTCTTGGCCACTGAGAATTTTCATTACTTTTTGTTTGTTCTGATGATGCATTATCTGATTTGCTTTCAGCATCTTTATTATTACTTCCACTACAACCAGATAGTACACCTATAATTAATATAAATGAGACAAACAGTCCCATAAACTTTTTCATTTTCATTCCCCCTATGTAATAATTTAGTTCTGTTAAGCTATATAAACCTTAATTTTTATTAAATAATTGTATTATTTTTAAAGCTATTTTTTATAATTACTTAACAAATTTTAATATTTTCAATAATATATAATCGCGATTTATATTAGCTAAGTTAGTCATAACTAATTTAGCTATGACTACTATAGCAAATTAAAAATCATATGAAAATAGATGATTACTGAATACATAATGCATTATTCCTGAATTTCTTTTAAATATCCAATTCAATAATCAAAATTACCACAAATTAATACCCACTAAATCTACAGTTTAACTCCTATTACTGAATATAATTTAAAAATACATACTATTATTTTGATATGGTTTTTGTTAAATTCTTAGCTGCAATCTGTAACGCCAGTGGACTTTCACTATTTAAAGAATTATCGAAAAATAGAATTTGATCCTTTTTTACTGCATTAAGGGATTGCCATACAGGAGAAGTTTTTTGTTTTTCAACAGCAGAATTAACACTGTCAGAAAAATGCCTGAATATAATATAATCTGGATTCATCTTGGATAAACCCTCTAAGGAAATAACCTTACTCTTCTCTGGATAACCATTAGGTTTTGACAGGTTAAAGCCATGAGCTTTATCGTAATAAAGTGTATTACTTGAACCAACAGCAACAAAATTTCCTTTGCCATCAACTCTAAGTAAAGCAAAAGTTTTATCTTTATGATCTTCTAAGAGTTTCCTAGTATTTTCTATATCTTTCTCGGTTTCATTTATAATTTTAGTGGCTAACTCCTCTTTTCCAATAATTTTTGCACATTGCATAGTTTTATCTTGTAGAGAATCCTTCATATCGATTTGAACCACAGGAGCTATTTTAACCAACTTATCATAGGTCTTATCTACATGACCTTTAAATGTCACAATTACATCTGGTTTTGAATTAATAACTGTCTCCAAATTCAATGCTCTAGCATCACCTAATTCTATAATATTAGCGGTACCCACATATGGCTTAAGGGTTTCAAATCCATCTAAAACCTTGTTTCCTTTACTAAATGTTGCTCCAGCAGAAGCAGTTGGTGGTGTTTCTAAAGCAAAGAAATAATCTAAAAACAATGAATGAAGAACTACTACTCTCTCAGGTTTTTTATCAAATTTAATCTCTTTTCCTGTTGCATCTTTTATAGTTCTTGGCCACTGAGAATTTCCAGCATCTTTTGTTTGCTCTTTTGAGCTATTATCTGATTTGCTTTGAGCATCCTTATCGTTAGCTCCACTACAACCAGATAGTATACCTACGATTAATATAAGTGATACAAATAGTCCCATAAACTTTTTCATTTTCATTCCCCCTATGTAATAATTTAGTTCTGTTAAGCTATATAAACCTTAATTTTTATTAAATAATTGTATTATTTTTAAGACTATTTTTTATAATTACTTAACATAACCAATAAATTAAATAATATTTAGGTACAACAACATCAGTTAAGTTAGTTATAACTAACTTAACTGTGAATAATATAGCAAATAAAAAATAATATGAAAATGGATAATTACTGAATTTATGATGTATTATTCCTGAATTTTTGGATACATGATTCAATATTTAAATAGTATAATTTAAAAGTTTTAATGAAAAATGTGATTTTTAAAAAGTATGATAGGGAAATTATTATGATTAGAAAATGATTATCCAAAGATGTAGCCGCTCTTTACTCCCACTTTTAAAAAGCTGGAAGTATTAGAGCGAGTAGTCATCAGTCTTTGGATTAATTGATTTGACATGTATTATAATATCAAACAAACATACTAAATTAGAATAAAAATATTTCACTTATTCCTAAAATAAAACATACTAAAATCATTATACTTTATATCTAAACTTCTCACGAAATTTACTTGGAGAAACACCAAATTGTTTTTTAAACCTCTTACTAAAGTGATATGGATCATGATAACCTACACTTTTGGCTACTGCCACTATAGGAGCATCTCCTGTTACTAACAGTTCTTTGGCATGATTTAGTCTATGAATCATAAGATAATCTCCTGCTCCCATCCCTGCATATTTTGAAAAAACGTAAAACAATCTATTCTCATTCACTCCATGTAATTCAGCAAGAGATCTAATAGTAAGTGTATCCATGTAGTATTCGTGAATATAATCGGAAACTTGCTTAAACAATATGCGATCATTACTACTTGATTGATTACGTGCACATATAAAAACTTCATCTAATATAGAGTGAAATATGGTTTCCGTTTGAAATTTAGCAATTGCTCCAGGTTGATTTGACACTCTCCATAAGCGTTGTAATAAATCAACAAGTCTAGGACTTTGCCCTACAACAAGTTCAAAGTGTGCATCCTCTAGTGAAAATCTTTCTGATTCAAGGTTATCGATACTGTAAAGAACCAAAATATAACTCCACTTTTTTTTACCAACCACACTCTTACTCAATCTCAGATTAGCTCCACCATGAATCACATTTCCAACACCTGCTGTATAAGGAGTACCATCAAAAATGAAATTGGCCTGTCCTGATAAAGGAAAGATAAACCCTGGGAATGGAGAAGTTTTCATATTGCCAGAACGTCCTGGTTCAATGCTATAATTATATACTCCTTCTACTTTAAAAGCAGTGTACGCAAAATGTTCTACAATATCCATTAATTCCACTTCCATTTAATGCTCCCCCCTTTTAACTAAGTTTTATATTAGTTTACCTATAATGTATTTTCTAAAAAAATAGCTCAATCATTTATAAAAATCTTAATGATTGAGCTTATTATAACCTAAGTTAGTTATGACTTACAATATTTTTTTCAATACATATATTATAAATCCTGTATAGTCATTTTTTCTAATTCTTTTTTACTCTTCTTTTTAACTTTATCTCTCCCCTCAAAATAAACTGATAAGTTAACAAGTAATAATACTGAAAATTTAAAAATCCACTTTCCTAAAGTTCCAGTTTCAGCTTTAAACATAATGAATAAACCAGCCCCAATAACAACAAATAGAGGTAATATAAGTCCAAAAACAAAATGCTTTCTTGTACTTAAGAATTGTTGAAGTGCCAAACCAAAAATAGCAATTAAAATTGAAATTAATATTTGCATCTACTTTTCCTCCCCTTTTTCCTTCTTATACTCATTAATAATAAGTTTCGCTGTATCTAGATCTATTTTCTCATCCAAGGACAATTCTTTAATAAATGATATAAAAGGTTCATTTAAGTTTTTATCATTAATTTCTATTTTCTGAATAAGTTTATCTAATCGAAGTCTTACTGTTGGATAAGACACCTCATATAGTTTAGCTATCTCCTTTAAAGATCCAGAGGTTAATATAAACTTCTTTATGAACTCAATATCTTCATAATCTAAGCTAGATAACCAATTGGGTAACTTTTCTATAGCCATGTAATCTCACCTTCCATCAACAAAATTAAGGGTATAATAAATAATTTGTTTAACATTATTTATTATGCCCTTAATTTTATTAAAGTCAATGTTTAATATATAATTAACTTTATTTAAAAACGTTATATATTGTACATAGCTCCATGAAATTCCTCATCAGAATATCTTAAATCTTGCAATTTGTTTACGTCACTGTATTATCCCCCTATATATTTCCCTTGAATGCCAACATTCTGGAAGAATGTAGTGAATTTATCTTTTTCCCACTTAAGGGCAGTTTGAACATATCCTAGCCCATCTGCATTATACCTACCTGCTATTCTCTGAAATACATATAGTTCATAAGTTCCATCTCTTTCAAAATCAATAGGATACAGATTACTTAAGGGAATAACAAATCCTGAAATAGGTTCTTTAAGTTTTCCATTTAAATCATATATTTCATTTAAATATTCCTTACCTTTATAGGTAATATCAATTATATATTTTATTTTCAAATTTTCACTTATAACTTCAACCTTATAATCATCTTTGTAATTAACCTCATAAGTATACTCCTCTCCAAATTTCTCAAAATCAAAAATTAGTTTTAATTGATTATTTGCAAAAGAGTAAATATAATAGAATCCAAATCCTCCACTGCCTCCAGAGTCTATGCTTACTAATATATCCTTAATTTTATCTCCTGTAAAATCTCCTAAAAATATAGTTGGATTATAACCTGAATTCTCTTTAAGAGGTACCGTAATGCCTTTACCTGTTTTTCCATCCTTTATTACAAGCCTTATGTTACTTACAAAAGGACTGTCTGTACCTGAAGGTTTATTTCCTATCAAAAGTATAGTGTCTTCTACTTTATCTCCATTTACATCACCTTTTTTTCTATCTATTATATACACTTTGTTGTTACCCACATTTTCTCTAAAAAAATAATAAGGACAATAAAACATAACTGTCTCCTCTAAAAAATACTTCTACTTTATATATTATTCTAAAATAGAGGGACTGTTCTTAATTTTATTTAAATCTAAGAACAGTCCCTCTGTTTGACATTATTTATTATTGTTATCTACTATCTAAATCAAAAAGAATATAAAACTGATAAGTTAACAAATATTATATAATTTCTAATACTTCTACTGTATATTTTTCACCTGGAGCATCCACTTCAGCCACATCTCCAACTTTTTTTCCCATTAATGCTTTTCCTAAATCTGATTCTACACTTATAAGCATCTTTTCTGGCTCTGCATCCATGGTAGTTACTAGTGATACATTTGTTTCAAATTCATCTTCTACAAATCTAATTTTGCATTTACTATTAACTCCGAGTGCTGACTTATCCTGATTTTTCTCATCTATTACACTTGCAGTTGAAATCATAGTTAATAAATACTGAATTCTGTTATCATTTTCTCTATAGTTTGCACAGGCTTCTTTATATTCTGCATTCTCTGACCTATCACCATGAGCAGCTGCTTCTAATTTTTCCTTTGCTATTTCAGCTCTTTTTTTAGTCATTCTATATTCTAATTCTTCTTTTAATTTATTCATATTTTCTTCTGTCAATATGTTTTTCATGTACCAATAATCCTCCCCAAGATATGTTATGTTAATATTATACAATATATAGTAAAATACTAATGAAATATTATGCTACACTAGGACATAACTCTGGTAGCAAAACCTTAAGTTGAGCTTGCTTAAATTTTAATATTAGTTCCCAAATAATCCTACCTCTTTTATAATTTCCTGCTCTCTAAATAAACTTAAGACAGCTGCATTATAAGAATTTAACTTTTGTGCCTTCTTTATTTTCTTAGCATATTTTTTATTATCTGAAAATATATAAATCATATATCCCCAAAGTTCTTTCATTTTAAATAGTGCATTTCTATCTTCATTATATAATTCTATATATTTATTTAAAATTTCATCATGAAATTCTTTTAATACTTCTTTGCCTATAGTAGTATTATTTTTTATCTCATTTATTAGTCCTGGATTTGCGAGTATTCCTCTTCCTAGCATTATTGTTTTTACTTTAGGAAAAGTTTTTATGAATCTGTTATAATCACTAACACTAAAGATATCACCATTATAACATATAGTATTGCTACTTAAAGATAAGGCATCTTTAAATACATCTAAATCAGGTTTATTTCCATAAAGATCTTTTTGCGTTCTAGGATGAATAATTAATTCTTCTATAAGATATTTATTATAAATTTTTATTAACTCATAAAATTCTTCTGGACTATCTTTTCCTATTCTGGTTTTTATAGAAATTTTCATATCATCTATTTTAAATATTTCATCTAAAAATATATCAAGTTCTTCTCTTTTAGCTAAAAATCCTGAGCCTCTATTTTTTGAAACGACGGTTCCAGCAGGACATCCTAAGTTTAAATTAATCTCATTATAACCTAATTGCTGTAACTTTCTAGCAGTAATAATAAAAGCTTCTGAATCGTTAGTAAGTATTTGAGGTACTATATTCATACCTTTATTATTTTCCGGCAAAATATCCCTTAATTCTTTAGTTTTAAGGCTTGTACTTTTATTTGGAACAATAAAAGGTGTAAAATACTTATCAACATTATTAAAAAACTTTTCATAAGAATTCCTATATATATATCCCGTAATTCCTTCCATTGGTGCTAAATAATATTTCATGTAATAACTCCTTTATATATCTCGTGTGTTATACCACTAAGATAAATATTCTAAAAAGTATATTATATCAATCTTCTTTTTTATTATCTACTCAATATTGATTAATTATATTAAACTATTAAAATAAAGTTGTAAAACACAAACATCCTATTTTTAAAACAGCATAGCTAAAACCCTCTTCAAGACATTCTATAACTGCCTAAGTATTGTTACCAATAATTGTTTAAAATCCTATTTATGCAAACTCTAGATTGGTTAAAATTAAATTTTTCTCAAACTAAAAATCCGCAACAAAATTGTCGTGGATTTATTGGTAAAGTTATATAAAATAATTTTTATTTAGCATAATATTTGCTAAATCCTTTATACCTTTTATACATTCTTCTTATAGTATCTAATACAAAATTAGGAATAGGTATAGCCAGTTTATATATAAAAGGAATATAGAGTTTATAATAAGCTTTTTTAAAATCATGCCACAGAGAACAATATTCCTTATGTTTAAAATCTGATATATCCACCACTACTCCCCTATTATTAACTATCATAACATTTTTTGCATGAACATCATGAGGATTTAGCCCTTTTTTTCTAGCATATTCAAGAGCATTATCTATATCTTTTATAATATACTTAGGAATTTTTATTCCTTTTAATAAAGAATTATAAAAAGTAATACCCTTTAATCTTTTTAATATTAGATAATTATTTTTGCTATATAAAAGCTTAGAATAAGCAGGATGATCCCCAATAGTTTTATAAACTTCTATTTCTTCTTTTAAGCCATCTCTTCCAGGTGCATAAATCTTTATAGCTAAATCATCAAAGTCTGGATGTGTAAAGACGCCTGCATAATTACCACAACCTAATAAAATCCAAGGCTCTGGAACAAACTCTACTTTTATTGGATCTGAAGGATTAATACTTTTCATCTTTAAATTAGGAATAAAATCATTATCTATAATATTTATAAATTTTTTAATATAATTCTTATCTAACAAATTTTTCTCCATAAATAGGTCACCTTAATTTCATTTTATATATTTAAACTTAGTTATACATATACTCATATTTATAGCACTTATTATAACATATTTTAAATATTAATAGACAAACCACGAACTAACCTCATTATTTTTCTTGTAAGATAGCAGTTGCTCTATCATATTTTAGATAAATATAAAAACTTTGATTAAAAAATATATACCTGGATATAATAAAAATGACCAAAACATAGCACCAATATAGAAAATTCCATGCAAAAAGAACCCTGTTTATCAGGGTTCTTTTGTTGAAATAAGGAGGTCTATGAGTAACTTATAGAAAACTATTATATTTAATATTCTCCATATGTTAAAAAATTCCTTTAAATAATAAAAATAATTTCTTTACTGTATTTCAAATAAGTTAGAAAAGACATCGATATATAATCTTACTATATCGATGTCCTTTTTTTAACATATAATTAAATCTAATTTACTGATTTTGAATTAACGAATTCCTTAGCTATTCCATCTGGGTTTTCTGGATTTCCAGTTTGACTATCATCAAATGAAGATATTGAAACTTTGCAATAAAAATTACTTTCTTTCCAAATATAATTTTCTACTTTTTCTTTTTCATTTATTGCATCTTCAGAAGAAGTTTCATATTTATAAACTTCTTTATTAGCAATTTTTAATGTTTGGGCTTTTTTGTGTTGTATTTTACCAGATGCATCTTTAACTTCAACATATCCCTTTTTCTTTAAATTCTTATATATATCTGAATTTTTACTTTGAGTAAAGTATATTGGATTTACTCCTTTAAACCTATAAAATACATTAAACTGGTAATTAAGATTTCCTAAGCTTTCTACTGTTGAATCTTCTATAGCTATATCTTTGCCAACATTTAATGGTAATTTAGGCGCAAATTCTAAAAGTTCTTCAGCTTTTTTTAGATCTTCATTATCATAAACAAATAATTTATAACGATTATCATCTACAGAATAATTTACATTCTTTATATCTTTAACAGGTTTTATTGAAGATGCAATTTTCCCCACATTATCTACCTTAGCTGTACCAATGCCATTCATATGAACTTGACCTTCGCCATCGCTGAAATATTTATTATACTTCATTTCTGTTTCTATTCCATACCATACACCTTCATTTTGCCATACAAAAAATTTAGCTGTTTGCTCCTGTGCTCCACTACTTTTTACAGTTATATTAAATCCATTTATTCCTGACAAATTTTTTGCCTCTTTGCTAATTTCAACTTTTGCATCTTTGTACATTTGTTGTGCATTCTGTTTTAAAACATCCTCCATGTTTTCTTTAGATACTAAGAATCTAAATACCTTAAATTCTCTATTCTCATTAAACAATATCTCTAACATATTAACTTTGTTAGAAACTTTTATGACACCAATATCACCTACTCTATAGTTTTCTGAAATAAAATCTGGCACCTTAAATTTAAATCCTGCACCCTTTTCTACCTTTTTCAAGTCGCGATAATATTTCACTGGCGCATCAATAAGAAACCTGTTGCCTTGCTTCTTATTTATTGATTCCTTATTGTTAACTCTTGTAACAATACTATTATTTTTAGCAGTTACATTACTTGTAAATACAATACCTCCAGCTAATACACAACATATAACTGCTGCTGCTGACATTCTATAAGATCCTTTTTTAAAGTTTTTTATCATTTTTATTCTCCTTTTAATTTGATTCCTTGTTTCAAAAAAAATCGCTAATTGTGGTACTTTTTTGCTACTTGAAATCAATTTTGAAAAATTAATAAGTGTCATCCCATATTCTATAAATTCTTCTTTGTCTAAAATTTCAAGTACATAAGCATCACAAGCATACTCTCTTTGAAGTTTCATTTTCTTTACTATAAACCATATTATTGGATTGAACCAATATATCAAAATAGTAATGGTTCCAAGAAAATTATAGATCAAATCTTTTCTCTTATAATGTATCAGTTCATGCAAAAATATATGTGATAGATATTTATAGTCATTTGTACTATACTTATATTTGGGAATATAAATCTTTGGCTTTAGAACTCCAAATATGCAGGGAGCTTTAAAGTCATCACAAGCATAAATAGGAATGCTTCTATTTATGCTTAATTTCTTTTTGCATTCTTCTAATAATGATACAATTTCTGGGTCTCTGATTTGTTCTAAATTTGAAATTCTCATCTTGAATTTCCACAAAATTATTGAAAAAAATAGCGCTATACTAAATACACCAACTAGCCATATACAAGAAGCTATATTTAAAGTATTAGTGATTACTTTTTCTTTTGTTGTATTTTCTTGCTTATAACTTATACTTTCTAACGATGAATTTGAAATTATCTTATCATCTCTTGTTTTATCATTTAAATAACCTTCTCTTTCTGTAAAAACATCATAAGCAGCTTTAGTATTACTTTTGCTTTCAATATTTAATAGTTTATTTTCATATTTATCAGATAAAATATGAATTAAATTTATATTGCTTGGAATATTCACTGGTATTATAAGTCTCAATATAATTATAAACAGCAAAGCATGCTGAAACCTTACTCCAATATGGTTATTAAATAATTTTAAAATTAAAATTACTATTAAGGCTGCAATGCTTGCTATTAATGAAATCTGTAGAACCCATAAAAAAATTTCAACTAAGATATCCATATTTAATATCCTCCCATTTTCAACTAGAAAAGCCTAATCTTCCTTTCCTTCTTTCTTATCTTTAAGAATCTGCTCTAGCTCTTCAATTTCCTCTTCAGACAAAGTCTCTTCCTCTAAAAATCTTGTAAAGAGCATACCTACAGCTCCATCGTATACCTTTTGAAGAAAAGATTGATTTTCAGCTTTTATACATTCATCTTCGGATATTAATGGATAATAATTATAAGCTCTACCTACTTTTTCAAAACCTATTGCTTCCTTTTTCAAAAGTCTAGTTATAAATGTTTTTACAGTTTGTGTTGACCAATCCATTTTTTCTGTTAGTGAATTAATTATTTTTTCAGATGTTAAAGGGCTCTCTTTCCAAAGAAGTTTCATTACTTCCCACTCAGCCGCTGAGATTTTTGGCATATCTTTCATATCTTATTCCTCCATTTTAAGTTTACAATTGTAGATCTACAATAACAGTCTACAACTGTAAACCATTATTGTCAAGTTAAAATTTGTATAATTATAGATATCAATGGAACTTAAATAAGATGACTCCTGTTCAATCCAGAAATCATCTTAGTAAACAATAATATAGTGCTTTTTTAGCACCCTAAGGTACCTTTTCACTTTCTTTTATATATTTTAGCAAGATAAATTGTATTCACAATTTATTTACATACCTCAGGGATGCTTGTTCTTTATTTTTCTATATACTTAACATTGCCTAAATTACCTAAATTCCCTTTATCAATACCTAATTTCTCTAAACTATTTTTGTTTATATATATTTCTGTTTTACTTGTCATTTTTATTGGCATTTTAGAAATATCTTCTCCTTTTAATACTGATACTGCCATTTTCCCTGTTTCATAACCTAATTGATAGTAATCAATTCCCACTGTTGCCAATGCTCCAGCTTCTACACTTCCCTTTTCTGCTGCAATTATAGGTATTTTAGCATCTAAAGTATGTTTTGCTATTATAGGCATAGATGATACTACTAATTGGTCTGTTGGTACATATAAGACATCTATTTTATTCACTAAATTAGCTATAGCATTATTTATTTCATTAGTACTTGTTACCCCTGTTTCTATAATTTCATATCCCTTTGCAGCTTTTTTTAATTCATCTAATTGTACTCCTGAATTAATTTCACTTGTATTATATATAAATCCTATTTTCTTTGCTTTTGGTACAAGATTCTTTAATAATTTTAACTGATTTTCTACAGGTAGATAATCTATAGTTCCTGACACATTCTTACCTGGTTTTTCTAAAGAATTAACAAGTCCTGCTTTTATTGGATCAGTAACGGCGCTAATTATTATAGGAGTTTGCTTTGTAGCATTAAATACACTCTGAGCAGCAGGTGTTCCTACGGCAAAAATCAAATCCTTTTTATCTGAAGCAAATTTTTTAGCTATAGTTTGGGATACTCCTATATCTCCTTGAGCATTTTTATAATCTATTTTTATATTATCTCCATCCTTATATCCAGATTCCTCAAGAGCTTTTATAAATCCCTTTCTATTATCATCTAATGCTACATATTCTACTATTTGATTTATTCCTATATTCAAAGCCTTATCCTTTTTTGTTGTCTTTCCACAGGCTGCTAAAGTTAAAATACTAATCGTTAATAATACTCCTGTTACCAGCTTTTTCATAATATACATCTCCTTTAATATTTATATTTTTTAAACTGCATATTCAAATTTCTTTAATATATCTTCCACCCTTAAATTTCTCTTTTCTTTCTCATTTAAATCTAATATGATTTTTCCCTTATGTAACATAATGAGTCTATTTCCATAGTTTATAGCATCTCTTAAATTATGAGTTACCATTAATGAAGTTATATTTTTTTGGGTTACAATTTTTTCAGTAATCGCCATAACTTCACCAGATGTTTTTGGGTCTAATGCTGCAGTATGTTCATCTAAAAGTAATACTTTGGGATTATTCACACTAGCCATTATCAATGATAAAACTTGTCTTTGACCTCCAGAAAGATATTTAACTTCTATATCTAACATTTTTTTTAAATCCAGGGATATATCATTTAATAATGACTGCAAATAATCGTCTTTATATCTAAGACAATATTTAATATTAGTAAGTTTCCCTTTATTTAAGGCTAAAGATAAATTCTCTCTTACTGTCATAGAAGGACATGTACCTAACTCTGGATTTTGAAATACCCTACTTATAATTTTAGTTCTTTTATGTTCTGGTAATTTAGTTATATCCACCCCTTTTAAAATAATATTTCCGGAAGTTTCTTTAACAACTCCTGATAATATATTTAGCAAAGTAGACTTACCTGTACCATTACTTCCAATTATGCTTACGAAATCTCCTTCATTAATAGTCAAATTTAAGTTATGAAATAATCTATTTTCACCCATATAAGAGTTATGAAAACTTTTTGATAAATTTTGAATTTCTAACATTTTTAATCCACCTCCAACTTTTTTCTTCATATTTGTTATCAATTTCTCTAAGAGCCAAAAATACTATAATAATTAGTGATGTTATCATCTTCAAATCCACTGTAGTAAGGCCTAAAGTCATAGCTAAATATATTGTTCCTTGGTAAATAATCGTCCCCATAATTACCATGCTAGTTTCCTTAATAAATGATTTTCTTTTAATTATAGATGTTCCAATAATTATTGAAGCTATTCCCAATATCAAAGTCCCTATCCCCATAGAAGCATCACTAAAACCTTGATATTGAGCCATAATTCCTCCTGAAAAAGCTATAAGTCCATTAGATAGCATAAGTCCTAGTATTTTAATTTTCCCAACTTCTATACCCAAAGACTTAATCATTTGAGAATTATCTCCAACTCCTTTTAGTAAATAGCCCAATCCTGTTTTTAAAAATAAATCAATTAAAATTTTAATTAATATTACAATAAACAACATAATCATTAGGGGATTAAAATCATAAAATATATTTTTTTCACTAAATATTGGAATGTTAGCCTTTCCCATAATTCTTAAATTAAATGAGTACAATATTCCCATTACTAAAATTCCAGAAAGCAAATTTGATATTTTAATTTTTACATTAAGTATTCCTGTAAGTAATCCTGCCACTAATCCACCTATTAAAGCAACTATGCTAGCAGTAATTGGAGACACTCCTTTTGTTAATAATACAGCAACTATAGCTGCTCCTAATGTAAAGCTTCCATCTGCAGACATATCGGGGAAATCTAGTATTTTATAACTTATGTATACCCCCATCACCATAATTGATAAAATTAAACTTTGCATTAATATACTTGATACTACTTCCATAAAATTCTCCTCTCTATTTTTAGGTACAAAAAAAACCACATGTTACCCATGTGGCTTTTAGAAAATACAAATAAATAATATCTGAGAATCGAAAAAGCCACATAGATTATCTATGTGGCTTTCTATATATATTATAGAAAAACTTATCTTAGCCAACATAGATACAAACCATTCAATTGCATTAACATGCATGCATGAATTGCGGGGTTTGTATCTATGTTAAATTTAAAAGATACAAACCCTATCTAAATTGGCTATTAAAGACTACATTAATTTTTAATGCTAATAGTTTTCCCATAATTATTTCCTCCTAAAACTTTTATAAAAGTGTATCATGTGAATTTGATTATGTCAAGCACATTTTATAATATAGAATCCTATTTTTTTCTTCCATTGTTACTTCCCCTAAAGCTCTAAGATGCTCTAAATGAGCATGAGCTTCTCCTGCTGCAAACCATTTTTGGCTCTTGGGAAATTCATCCCAGCTTTTACTTTTAATATCCCAATGAAGTTCTTTTGTTACTTGCTTTACCGTACAAGCTCCAAATTTTCTTAACACTTCTCTAATCTCATTCAATCTTTTTTCATGATGAAGATAAAGTTCATTAATCCGCTTGCGATGGTCCTCTATCAAAAATCTATGGGAAGAAAACAAATAATCAATATCCATATTATAAACAAAATCTAAGCTTTTAAAATAAGTTCCTAGCATATCACCATATTCAAATCCCCAAAATGTAATATTGGGAGTAATCTTTCCTAAAATATGATCTCCGCAAAATAATATTTTATGTTTTTTCTCATAAAGCCCAACCATTCCTGGGGTATGGCCTCTTAAATCTATAATTTCAAAATTATAGTCTCCTATTTGAATATATTCCCCGGGAATTGCAGGAACAAAATTTATATGCGATATGGGTCTAAACTTAAATCCTGGATTATCTTCAATATCTAATTGTTCTTCTTCTAATCCTTGCCACATTGCTCTTTGAATAGTACCTTCCCACATAGGACCGGATTTTTCCACACTACCATTTAACAAATCCCCATCTGTCTTACTTATATATACAGTTAAGCCCATATCTTGAAAATATGTAGCTAATCCTGTATGATCTGAATGCAAATGAGTTAGAAAAAGAATAGTGTTCTCTGGTTTTAAATCTAATTCTTTAAAAATTTCCATCATACGTTCTTTCGTATCTTCACGATTAAATCCTGTATCAATAATCATAGATTTATCTTTTCCCTTAATAATATAAAAATTTAGATATTTTAAAGGATTATTTGGCAATGGAAGCTCTTCTAAATAAATATTTTCATATGTTTCTTTCATTTTTTTCTCCTTCCTAAGTTCTTATTACCTTAGCTGTTATCAGTCTTATTTATAAATCTTTCTATTATTTTATCTTAACTTTAGCTAAATTAATACACCAACTAAAACTATGCTTTATTTTTCCCTAAAACATTTCCAATAATTTCTTTACATTTTATAGTATACCCCATATTTAGTATCATTTAAATAAAACACTATTTAATAATATTTTAACTAATAACACGGGGTATAAAATCACTTAAATGCTATAAAATATGGAATATTCAAATCACAATTTCATCATTTATCCAGTACAATTGATTGATTAGTAGATTTACAATATAGTAAAACTATAGAAAATATTATAACTGTAAAAGGCAAAAGTTGTATCTATAAATTTTTAAGTCCTTCACAACAAAACTATAGTCTATTAAATCAAAATATAAGTAATTTATATAAAGTTCTTGAATATAATTAGTAAAGGATGGGGATAAATATTGCCCACTAAATAATATTTTTATTTTATATGGAGGTGCTTTAATTGAAAAAAATAATAAAAAAAGCTTCTATCGGTGTTATGTCCTTATGTTTACTTTTAGGTATGGGACTTTTCAATCCTGTTAGTGCTCGTCCTGTATGTAACTGTCCTGATCCCAACATAGATAGCTGGAAAATAGATAACTGTACTATATACTATGTTTGCAGAAACTGTCATTGGAGCTACAAATGGAATACTTGTAAGTAGAATTACAGTTTATTTATCTAATGCAAAAAATACAGGGGCTGTTGCACTAAAAATAAATCCTACAATATATTGTGTTAGCTTTAAATTTGCAAAGTAATATATTGTGTGTAAATTCCTTAATGCGACAGCCCCTTTATTTTCAGTTTAAATTTTGGACAACATATAAATTTAGCAAGTAATTTTAACCATGCAATTTTTAGGGATTTATTTATTCTATTTCCATTCTTATTAAATTATTCTCTTCAAGTTCCTATTTTACCACTTTGCTTTCTCCATATGCTTTATCCTCATTAAATTTCTACCATATTATAAATTTATTCTTTTTTTTAACTCACTTATTGCTCTCTGTTCTTCTTTCCTTAAGCTCAAAATATATTTATTAAACTCAACATATAGATCCTTTTCATCTTCAAAACTTAAATCTGATATATATTTAGATAAAAGAACTATCTCCATTTTGGATAAGCTTTTAAAAAACGTAATATATTCATCTCCAAATAAACAATCAGCATTTAGCATATCTACTAAATCTTCTAGGCTCTTAATATTATTTTTAATTAATAAAATTTTATCTTCCACTAAAG
Organism: Clostridium sp. CTA-1; assembly: GCF_054768215.1. Lineage (NCBI taxonomy): Bacteria > Bacillati > Bacillota > Clostridia > Eubacteriales > Clostridiaceae > Clostridium > Clostridium sp. CTA-1. Next base: position 98,352 of record NZ_BAAAAP010000002.1, on the reverse strand, counting down.
AACATTCTCGAATTTCTTCCGTTAACTTTTTAAATTTAGAATTGGCCATTTTTTTACCATCAGTATATTCTATTATTTCATTGGGCTCCTCTTCATTAAAGGATATAAATACTTTTTCTAATTTATTTAGTTTTATCCTTTCATTTATAAATAGAGCTATATTTAAAATACCCTTCTTTATATAAGTCATCAATTCTGTATTTTTAATCTCTAAAATTTCTAAGCATATTTCTGCATCCTTTATTAATTCTTCTTTTAATTCTTCTATAGATAATTTTTCTAATTTATTTTTTATAATCTCTCTATCTAAATTATTAATATTAAGGCTGTTTAAATCTTTATTACATATGGTTAATCCTAGTGAATTAATAAGTACCAGTTCAAATATATTTATAAGCAACAATCCACAATCTTTATCATAACCCTTTAACAATTTATTAATTTCACCAATATCAAATTTATTACAAAACTCATTTTCTAAACTTAAGTCATATAAATAATTATACACATACTCAATGCCTATAAAGTTCATAGTATCAATGTAAAGCTGATAATCTATTGAACATCCTGGAGTTTCATGAGGTGCAAAAAAATCATCATATTCTTTAAAAAATGGAGAAAGACCATCATCTACAGTATCGTTATAGGAATAGTTATCAACCTTAAGTTTATTTGCTTTAATATCATTAAATAGTTTCTTACATTCTAATTTTTTATTCTTAATTAAATCCTGTCCCATTTTAAACATATCAGATAAACTAGTATGCTTCAATTCTTCTATTATTAACTCTATATTCTCAAAATTTTTTAAATAAATTCCTATGGTATAATCAATACATTGTAAAATACTTTCAGCCACCTCTGTCATAACTGAACTACTCTCATCTTTTGTGTAATATTTTAATTTTACTCTTAAAAGCTCCATTCTTTCATAATATATTCTAGCTAAAGTATCATCATCTAGTAACTTTTTCTCATAACAAGTTACTAAAACATCTTTAAAAAAACTTTCCTCACTAAATTTATTCTCTACAGAACAGTCATATTTTTGAATATTATTCCCCATAACTCATCAATCCTTTTCATTATCAAGATTTGTATAATCCTTAAAACCACTTTTTATATTGTTAGCAATTCTATATAATGCTTTTCCTTCTAAGATTTCCAATGATCCTTGACAATAGTTATCAAAATTTTCTTTCATAATTTCTATTAATTCATCATCACTTATATAATCTAAAGTTTCATTTTTATAGTTATAAAAAATTTCTACAAGTTCATTTATTGTTTCACTGTAATTATATTGGGATATATATGGTGAATCACAAAAGGCCATAACAATTTTATTTATAATTTGACCATTAAATTCTATTCTTCCGCTTTTTTGAAGTGCTATATTTCTTGTATCAATAATTTCTTTTACGTCTTTTTCTGAAAGTTTCAATCCATATTCTCTTGTAATTTCATTGCACTGAATTATGTCATTAAAGACTTTCTTATCTAGTAAATTGCTTTCAAATAAATAAATAGAATTTTTCATTTTAAAAATTCCTCCTAAAAGTATTGACTTTCACGCTAAAATATGTTATGATTAAAATAGTATGTTTTATAATAGATAATTGTATCATTGACGCCTATTTTTGTCAATGTATTTTATAGCGCTAAAAGAGTATCTTCAACCACGGAAGATACTCTTCTTTATTTCTATAAACATCTCTAAATTTATTAACTTCACTGTTTATCATGCAATTTACTACTCACATTTTTCATGATTATTTAATAAATTCGGCACTCGTTATACTGTTAATATGTCCTAATACTTTCTATACCTAGCACCTATCTTTAGAAGTTAATTACTAGAAAGATTTACAAATAGAAAAACTCTAGCATTCTTGCTAATCTATCATCAAAAAACCAACAATCAATGATAGTGGGAAAGCAATATGCTAGAACTTAATAAAAATTCTACTATAACAATAAACAACTTAAAAGATTTTATTACTGTCACTTATTTTATAATTGATACTATCTACCAAAAAGAAACTCCAGTGCCTATGTGATATGGTATATTAATCCCGTTAATAAAAACTTATCTTTTAGCACAACAGGTTAATTTATATATTACTTAGCTATATTTTTTATTGGATTATTTAAATAAATTTACGAATAATGTTATAACTAAAGAATTAGAAAAGTCTATTAAAAATGCCCCAACAACTGGAAGAATAAAAAATGCTTTTGGTGATGCACCATATTTAGAAGTTATGGCTTCCATGTTTGCTATACCGTTAGGAGTAGCTCCCATTCCAAATCCACAATGCCCAGAACTCATAACAGCAGCATCATAATCCTTTCCCATTAGTCTAAAAGTAATAAAGTATGCAAATATAAACATTAATACAGCTTGACCTATTAATAGAATTAATAATGGACCTGCTGTGCTTTTTAATTCCCATAACTTAAGACTTATAAGTGCCATGGATAAAAACACATTAAGACTCATATTTCCAATTATATCAACACATTTTGAATTTATTTTCCATTTATTTGTTTGTTCCCCTATATTAAGTATTATAGCTGCCACTATCATAGCGTCTATGTATGAAGGAAGGACTATACCAAGGTTTGTAAAAAACATCTCTAAAATAGAACCGAGTCCCATTGATATAAATATAAGAGAAAATGTATTAAATAGAGTTTTATAACTCACTTCTTCACAATCATCAGAATTTGCTTCAAAAAACTCATCTGAGTTATTTTTTAGGTTATTTTTACTTATTAGGTTTTTAGCTATCGGACCACCTATTAAGCTACCACATACAAGCCCAAAGGTAGCGGCAGCCATAGCTGTAGTGGAAGCGCCTACAAGGCCGTATTCTGATTCGAATAAGGCTCCAAAAGTGGCTCCTGTTCCATGACCACCAGTCATGGTTACGGATCCAACAATTAATCCAAGAAGTGGATCTTCACCTATAAATTTAGCCATAACTACTCCAAGAACGTCTTGTGATATTACTAAAAGAAGAGCCGCTATAAAAAACATTATCACATGAAGACCACCCTGTTTTATCATCTTAAAACTTGCCCCAAGGCCAATAGTTGTAAAGAAAGCTAACATAAAAGGCTTTTGAAGAGTTGTGTCTAAAGATATAGATATAAAACCACTTTCTGTAAAGATTAAATTTAAAATAGCAAAAATAAGTCCACCTACAACTGGAGCAGGTATACAAAATTTTTCAAGAATTGAAACTTTAGATTTTATAAATACACCTATATAATAGAAAAATATAGCTAAGGTAGTGGTTTGAATCATATCAAGCTTTAGTGTCATAAAAAATCCCCCTTATAATGTAATCAATATTATGTTTATATGATCACTTATGATAGAAATAAAAAAAAATATTCATAAATATGAAAATTCAGATATATATTTATATAAAAATTTCATATTTATAAATAAAATTCTTATGGATATTATATAGGATTTTCTAAAAATATTCTACTAAAATACAAAATTTTTATAAAAACCTCATAAAAGTATGAGAAATGGGAAAAATTCTAGTATAAGAAAAATAAAATTAAATTTTTTTAAAAAAAATAAATCAAGAGAGTTTATATAAATTATTTGTGCGAATAAGTAAATAAACTTAGATATCAATAAATTTTGCAATGAAAATTTATCTTTTAGCACAACAGGTTAATTTATCTTATACTAAATGTTAAATATTCTTTTGATGATTATCTTTACTATAGTATATATAATAATATAGACTAATATATTCTGTATCTGGACTTATCTTTAAAATTTTTATGATCCACTATGTACATCTACTTTTCTAAAATAAACAATACTTGCAAACAAAAGAATAACTTAAAAATGATATTGGAAAATATGACAATCAAACCTATTATATGTAACAACAAGTTGAAAATTTAGGCAATATATTGTAATATATTAAGGTATTATTATTTAAGTAAGGAAGTGGAATCATTGTTTAAAAAAAGAAGTAAAGCATTTTTTACAGGTCTCATTTTAGCTAGTATATACTTAATTTATGTAATATCATATTTTTATGGAGTACTAGGTAAAGGTGATACAGCAGAACAAATAGGTAGTGGAATAGCTACTGCACTAGTAACACCACATATAGTAGTTTTAGCTATTGGTGTTATGTTTGGATGGTTAGCATTCGGATTAAGCAGTTCAGGATTCGCTTTAACTGCATCTATATTATATACTGTTGCAGGAGTTATGTTTATTCCTTATATATTCTTTGTTATTCCAAGTATTATATTGGGATTCGTAGGATATGCAAACCAAAAAAATATAAACAATAAAGCTAAAGCAAAAAGAAGGGTTAAAGTACATAAGAAACCTAATGTAAATAATAAAACTAATTTAAAAGCTTAAATACAAATTATAAAAAATAAGACAGCCAATATGAGATGCATCCCAAAAGTTAGACCTAAAAATCTAACTTTTGGAGATGTATTTTTTATATAATAGTTTGTGAAATTAAATGTAACAATTATATACAATCTACTATATATTCCCCTTATAATCAAAGTAAATATTCTCTACAGGCTCGCAGATATAGCAGAGTTTTTATGTTTATGACAATAGATTAAATGATCATTAACCACGCCAGCTGCCTGTAAAAATGCATAAATAACTGTTGTACCTACAAATTTAAATCCCCGTCTTTTCAGGTCTTTGCTAATAATATCAGATAGTTTTGTATTAGAGGGCACATCTTCACTCTTTTTCCATTGATTAATAATAGGTTTATCATCTACATACCTCCAAAGATAGTTTGAAAAGCTTCCAAACTCTCTTTGTATCTCTAAAAATATTTTTGCATTTACAGGAAGTGCTTTTAATTTTAACTTATTCCGGATTATGCCTTTGTTTTGCATCAATTCTTCAATCTTACTTTCAGAATAATTAGCTATAATCAATGGATTAAATTGATCAAAGGCTTTACTCATATTTTCACGTTTACTTAGAATCGTGTCCCAACTGAGCCCAGCCTGCATATATTCTAATACAAGAAATTCAAATAATACTCTATCATCATGCACCGGTATACCCCATTCCTCATCATGATATTTCTTTTCTGCCTCATTTTTTAGAGCCCAATCACAATACTGCATTTCTTCCATATTTCACTCACCTCAATTTTATATAAATTATCATTTTAATCTTTTCTACTTTCTAATCTTACTCGCTCAAAATGCCTTAAAAGTAGCCACGCTATTAATACAAACCTATTTAGCCATAGGCAAATTTGATTTATACTTTCAGCCGATACCTTATATAATAATTTTTATATATAAAAAAATAATCGCATTAGTTTATCCCAATGCAATTATATAATATCTGTTAAATTTATAAATATCAAGCTATTTTTAATTTTCAAATGTAAAGCTACAATATCCTATTTCATCACATCTTTTTTTCATATCATCCCATATATCCTTCCCCTTTATAGCTTCTAAGGATGATGGATACAAAATATAGTTTTCTTTAAAAATATGATCTCTTAAATTAAAAATTATATATTTTGAAACTTTATCTACTTTACTTTTGAATTCATCAAATTCCATTTTATCTGCATTTTCAGAAAGTCTCTTTAATTCTCTTTTTCTGATTCTTAGGTCATCATGTTCCATTCTCATTATTCTTGTAGGTCCTGTTATTTCTCTTTTTTCCATCTCTACAAATAAAACTTTTTCTTCTCTTTGATGATGATTTTCTGCATCTAATATATTTTCTGCTAATTTATTAATACTATGAATTTTTTCTTTAGCTTCATCATAACTTTTACTCTTTTGAATATCTGAATTCACTTTTTCTAAATCTTCTAAAAATCTTAGAATCTTATCATGTTCATCTATTAAAGTATACACCACATGCCCCTTGCTTATATTGGCCTTTACTTTACTTAATTCGTCCTTTAAAACTTCCATGTGTACATCACACAAATGTCTTAAATCCTGTGGCTCCATTCCTTCTTCTATAAGTTGTTGTTCTGCTATGGATAAATCTATAGCATCAATATCTTTTACTAGGTCTAAAGCTTCTTTTCTTATTTCATCATTAATTCCAACTTTATTTAAATTTTTTAAAATTTCTTTTAGTTCCTGGATTTTTTTATTCTCCATTTAAATCATCTCCTTTATACCAGCTTTAAAGCATCTCAAATAATACGCTATTTTCTTTGTATATATGGATAAACAAATCTTTTTCTAAGCTATGAATCTTATCATAAGTTAATTTATAGCTTGTACATGCACCTTCTGGTGCTTTGAAATCTCTTGTTATTTTTTCTAATTCTTTTAATATATCTCCGGCTTTATCATGTTCATCTTCTGTTTCTTTTATAAATTTGTCTATTTCTTTTTTTACATTTTCATCTTTAGTTAATTCATACTCTTCTATTAATGGAAATAAATTTTCTTCTTCTTTTATCAAATGCTCCTCTAATTCTATTTTTAAAAGTCCAAATAATCTATGAACTTTTAATAATTCTTCTCCATGATGTCCAAAATGAACTTTTAATATTTTTGATAATAATCCATCTATTTCTTTAAGCTCTCTTTTTGTATAATCATGATGAGTATCTACTATATTTTTCATAAGATTTACTGGTCTTTCTTTTCTCCAATCTATATACTCTTCATTGGATTCTACAAACTTTTCATATTCTTCATTAAGTTTTTGTATGAATTCATCTGAATTTATTCTTTTTTCCTTTAAAGCTTCTCCTAAAGTACCATGCCCACCACAGCAATAATCTATTTTTACATCATTGAATATTCTACTTGATCCTGGGAATATAGAAACGACTTCCCCAATCTTTTGATTTACATTAATAGTGTTTTTCATAACAATTCCTCCTAAATTAAAGTAACTAATTTATTTCTAATAATTACTTATCATAATCCTTATATTGAATTTAATAATAAATCTGCTATAAATATAGTTGCTTTCTTTATTTCTTCTTTATCATTTTCTTCTGGTGAAAATTTAATTCTTATTGGAAATTTCACATCTGTCATTCCTGTAGATTTTATAATGTATGAAGTGCTTAAAACCTTCATGTTTGTTTCCTTTAAATAATCTTGTACAACTTCAATACCTTCTCCACTCCATCCATAAGATCCAAAGGCTGCTGCTATCTTATTTTCTAAGTTCATGTCCTTTAAACTTTTTAAGACATCTTCTAATCTTCCAATCATATCTCCATATTTTGTAGATGTTCCAACAAGTACTGCATCTGATGTTTTAACATTTTTCAGAATGTCCTCATCTGATGTCTTATTAACATTAATTAATTCTACATTTATATTGTCTTTTTCAAAATGTCCTTTGATTAATTCCGAAATCTTTTTAGTATTGTTTGTCATTGTAGAATATAAAATTAAGACTTTTTTATCTACATTTGTATTTTTGCTCATTTCGTCATAAATATCTATAAACTTTTTAGCATTCTCTCTTAATATAAACCCGTGAGATGGTGCTATAATTTCTATATCTAAGCTTCTTATTTTCTTTATCATATTTTGTACATATCTTCTGTGAGGATGCATTATTAAGCTGTAATATGTTTTAAAATCTTCTAATATATCCTCTTTAGCCTTATCATTGAAATATTCATAATTTGCTATATGAGTACTAAATATATCGCATGGGAATAATATTTTATCTTCTTTAGCAAAAGTTATCATAGTTTCTTCTGTATGAAGATAAGGTGTTTCCATAAACTCAAGAGTTTTTCCACCTATATCAAGAGTATCCCCATCTTTAACTACTAAAAAGGTTCTATTATGAAGTTTATACATAGCTTTTAATTGGTCAACTGCTTTTTGAGTGCAAACAATAGTTGCATTTTTAGCATTGTAAGCCAAACTCCCTAATGCTCCTGAATGATCTGGTTCTATATGGTTTATTACTATATACTGAATTTTTTCTAAGTTTATTAAGTTTTTTAAACTTTGAATATACTCTCTTCCAAAACTTATATCTACAGTATCAATAATTGTAGGTTTTTCTGTAAGTAAAAGATAACTATTATAAGTTGTTCCCTTTGTTAAAGTTAATCTATGAAATGGTACATCTCTATCATCAATTTTTCCTACTAAATAAATTTTTTCTTTAATATTTACATTTTTCATCATATTCATTACCCCCAATTTTTTATTAGTATTTATATTGTTTGCTTTATTTTCTTGTTTGTTATGGCTTCATTATATAAACTATTGGAACTTAAAAATATGATTCAAATCAAATTTTCAAAAAAATAAAAAAGTGCAAAGCACTTTTCTCTAAAATAATCTATTCTATAAATTCTTTTAATGCATCTTCATCTTTAATTATAATTACCTTATTACCAACAAGTTTTATAATATCTAAATCTTCAAATTTAGATAATTTTCTACTTATAGTTTCTCTTGTAACCCCTACATAGTTTGCCATCTCTTCCCTATTTATAGGCAGTTTTATTTCTATATATTGTTCTTTATTTACTCCATATTTTTCACCAAAATCTAATATCATATTAGCTATTCTAATATCTGCATCATTGGTAGCTAAATTTTGAGCTAGAGTTTCCGTTTCCGCAAGTCTTCTAGTAACTTCTTTTAATATCTTTAAAGATATATCTGGATTTTTTAATAATATCTCGTTCATCTTATTTTTTGTAAGGGTACATATTTTTACATCAGATATAGCATAAGCAGAAAAATTATAACTTTTATTATCATTAAAAAGATTTAATTCTCCAAAAAAATCTCCACTGGAAAGTATATGAATTATTTGTTCTTTTCCTTCCTTAGTAAGCTTACAAAGTTTTACTTTCCCTTCATTTATAATAATTAAAGTTTCTGATTTATCTCCTTCATTGCAAATAGCTTCTCCCTTTTTAAAAGCCTCATGCCCTGTCATATTTACAATTTTTATTAACTCTTCTTCTGATAAAGAAGAAAATATAGGAACTTTCTTTGCACAAATATTGTGATGACATCTTCCACAAGTACACTCTTTCATAAAAAGCATCCCCTTTATTTAATATAAAAAACTAATTTATATTTGTAACTATAGTTTCTGTTAGTATATCATTAATATAATATTGCGCTCTACAAATAAATTATATTTTAAGCATATTTATTTCTTTAATCATTTCATTTAGATTTTAATTAAAATGAATATTTAATCAGTTATATTTTATAATAGAACTCTTATCTATGTCCATATAAAGGATTCCCCTTTGTTATTATAACTATTATTCAAATTACCTTTATGGCAGATATAACATATACCCTATATTGTTATAATCTATGGAATTATAAGATATATATTTTAAATTTATCCCAAATTTAAGGGTTTAACTATAAATATCTTAATGTATATAAAATAATTTAAAGCTGTAATAATTTTTAATTACCACAGCTTTTTTAATATCATTTCTATTCGTAAACGTAATAAAATCCAGTAACCTAGCATTTACTGCTTGTTACTGGATTTATTTTACCAAAAAACATTTTTAAATTCTATACGATAAGTTTTTCACGCTTACGATTTCTTGATATATTAGTATCATTAAATGGTTTTGTTCTATTTTGCTTTTCTTTACTATTAGTAAGTATTTTCATCCTCTGTAGAAGCCCTACCGGAATTTATCTAAAATGTTTTAATTCTTCATACTGCCCTTTGGTTAAACCATAACACCCAAATTCAATTAAATCTGGGTCATGAAAATCACTTCCTCCACTTTTGGCTAAGTTATGTTTAGCTGCAAAATTCAAGGTTTTTTTGTAATCTATTTTCTTCATCTTTGAATGATTTATTTCAATTCCCTGTAATCCATACTTAACATATTTTTCAATCTCATCATAATTATCATATTGGCAAGGATGAGCAATAATTGGTATACCACCATCTTTTTTTATTGCTTCAATCCCTTGCATTACAGGAGTATATCCCATCTTTAAATCAGTTTCCTTTGATGTTTTTGAAGCAAAAAGCTCATTATATCTTTCTTTTGTCATCTCATCTTTATATTTTTCTTTAAGAGCTTGAAAAATATTCATTTTAAAAACAATACTGTATTTGGAATATTTTTTAGCATCTTCATATGTTATATCATATCCCTTTTCAGACAATTCTTTTATTAGATCTCTATGATAATTATCTCTACATTTTAAAGTCTTATCACATAATTCTTTTACATGTGTAGCATTTTTATTAAGCCATAATCCAACAATATGAACCTTTTTAAACACATCATAATCATAACAACTCATTTCTACACCCTTTACTACTTCAAGATCCATTTTTCTGCCTAATTCATTAATTTCATCAAATTGATCAACAGTATCATGATCAGTAATAGCTATTGCTTTTATTCCTTTCTTTTTAGCCATATCAAGAACATTAGCAATTTCACAAATACCATCACTATGATTTGTGTGTACGTGCAAATCAGCGTATATCATATATATTCCTCCTAAATTACTGTCAATAAAACATCTTCTTTGTCAACTTTGTTCTTATTAGTTGGCAATACATCCATATAATCATTACTATTAGTTATAATTACAATTGTTGTTAAATCATATCCTGCATCTTTTATTTTATCAATATCAAATTCCAATAGTAAATCACCTTTTTTAACATTTTGTCCTTGTTTAATAGCTAAGTTAAAATACTTTCCATCTAAAGATACAGTATCTATTCCTACATGAATTAACACTTCTATATCATTTATAGTCATTCCAATAGCATGTCCTGTTTTAAAACAAGCACTAACAATGCCATCTCCAGGAGCATACACTTTACCTTCGCTAGGAAAAATTCCTATTCCAGCCCCCATTATTCCACTTGAGAAAGTTTCATCATCAATATCTTTTAGTGGAACAGTATCTCCCTTTACTGGTGTTAAAATATTTTTATATATATTTTCTTCCATAACTTTTTCCTGTTCTTCTTTATTTTGTTCAACTGGGTCATCAAATCCAATAATTAATGTAGCTATAAATGTTACTACTGCAGCTATAATTAGTGTAATTATAGCATGTATTAAATTATTTGTACCTTCAGATACCCACATTGGTAAACTTAATAATCCTGGTGTTACATAAACGAAAGCCTTTAAATTAACTATTCCTGCAAATAAACCTGCTGTTGCTCCACCAATCATACAAGCATACATTGGTTTTTTCAATTTAAGAGTAACACCGTACATTGCCGGTTCAGTAATACCTCCTAAAAATGCTGTAATACTTGATGAAAAAGCAATCTGTTTTAATTCCTTATTCTTAGTCTTTAGTGATACTGCTAAAGATGCCGCTGCCTGAGAAATATTAGAACATAGTGCAATAACACGGGTAACAGGATCAAAACCATTTTGTTCAATAAGCATAACACAAATTGGACTCAATGCTTTATGCATACCTATTGACACTAACCATGGATATACAGCTGCTAAAATTGGAATAGCAACAATACCAAAATGCTGCTGTACATATAATACAGTATCTGCAACTAATTGTGCTATGTAATTACCTACTGGTCCAATTATAACAAATCCTAATGGAGCAGTAATCAATATAACTAGCAATGGTGCCATAAACACTTTAATCATATCTGGAACATACTTATAAACATATTTCTCAATATAAGACATTACCCATACAATTAAAATAGCAGTTACAAGCTGAGAAGAATATTTTGCTAATGATAATGGTATTCCTAAAAAGTATACAGGTTTTCCTGCTGCTACTAAAGAAACCCACTCTGGATGAAGCATTGATAAACAGACAAATGATGCTAAATACTGATTACATTTAAATATTTTTGCTGCTGAAAATGCCACAAATACCGGCATAAAGTAGAAACCCGTATCAAAAATAAATTTTAATATAATAAATGTTTGAGATGATTTGTCTAAAATTCCAAGTAAACTTAAAATTAAAAGTAATACCTTTCCCATACCTGCTCCAGCAAGTAATGGTATCATTGGCGCAATGGACCCGGTAATAACTGATAAAACTCTGTCTACAATTCCATCCTTTTTCGTCTTATTATTGTCATTTGATGAATCTAATTTAGCAATTTTCATTATTTCTTTATAGACTTTATCTACATCGCTACCAATTACCAATTGATATTGTCCTCCCTTTTTTACTAGAGACAATACCCCTTTTATTGACTTAACTTCTTCGTCATTAGCCTTTTCTTCAGACTTAATATTAAATCTTAATCTCGTTGCACAATGCACTAGAGAATTAATATTTTCCTGTCCTCCTATAGCTTTTAAAATTTCGCTAGCCATTTTTTCATAATTCATTTTAAAATCCTCCATTTCTTATTTTATAAAATGAAGGTTTAGCCAACCTAATGTTACTACCCAACAATAAATATTTTATTTTTTTGTAATCCCCCCTTTTATAAAGATTTATTAAAAAATTATCTAACTCTTATGTAAAAAAATATAGAGAGTATGTGCAATACATAAGTATTATCACTAATTATAAAACTCCTATAAATTGTATTTATTCATCACTTATAAGCTTTGCAATATGTATTGTAAGATATAGAATCTCATCATCATTTAAATAAAAATAATACTTTTTTTCAATGAATTGTTTTATCTTCAAGCTGCATAAATAAGCTTCCTTATATTCTTCTTTTATAATATCCAACAGATTATTATTAATACTATCATTTTTATTAGATTTTTTTGAAAAAACTCTATATCCAAAAAATTTTAAATGAGTAATAAACCGATAATAATTATGTGAATCTGTATTAAAGTCTCTGTTAAAATAATATTTAATAATATTTGTGATATTTTGTATAAATCCAGTTATCTCATATACATCCTTAATATTATTGCTGACTTCAGCACTAACAATATGAAGTGCTATAAAACCAGCTTCATCTTCATCCATAGTCAAACCATAATTTTTTTTAATAATATCAATTCCATATAATCCAATCTCATATTCGTTTTTATAAAAATGTTTTATTTCCCATAATAATTTATTCTTTAGTATAACTCCTTTATTATATCGTTCAATACTAGTAGTTATATGATCCATCAAAGAAATATACAATGAATCATCAAGTTCTATAGATAATTTCTGTTTTGCATATTGTACAATATCATGGCAAAGTTCAATATATTCTGTAGGAATACTACTTAAAATATCAACAAGATGATTAGAATATTCCATAGAACTTAAAATAAATTTCTTGGTAATTTTATTTTCTTCGATAAAATCACCTTTTCTCTTACCATAGGCTATTCCTTTGCCCATTATAATTATTTCTTTTCCTTTATCATCAAATGTTATTACAGCATTATTATTTAAAATCTTGTTTATTACCATAAAAAACCTCCCCCAAAAGCAAAAAAACCTATTTCCAGACATAACAAAATATCTGTAAATAGGTTTTGTGTAGCAAGCTAATCACTATTACAATCCATATCTTACACTTGTATTATACTGCATTACAACTTTCGTTGTCAACGATTTCTTATCTAATCGCTGACATAAATTCACTAGCTTCATTTATACATTCTCAATGAACTTCTCAAAACTATCTGTTTCTTTAAATATAATTTCATTACCTAACGCCTCAAAATGCTTATGTCCACATTTAATCTTTTTTTCTTCCTTTGCTCTTAACTCTTAAGTCTTCTGATAAAATACTTCCCTTTGTTTCAACATTAAAGAGAGTTTTGTACTTAGGGTTTTGTATAGCTTTTTTATATTCCTCTTCAAACCAAAGGGCATACTTTCATTTTTGTCCATTTCCTTCTTTATCTATAGTTCTATAATACCCTGAAATTTAGTTATATCTTTAAACTGAATTTTTCTTTTAAGCATTATATCTACATAGCCTTTATTATTTTCATCTTCACTTTTTATAAAAGCTTATTCGTGACTTCCATTTACTATCTTAAAGCCTCTATTTTTTAGAATTCTCTCATGTTCTTCATATTTATTACATTCTACCTTTATACAAACTGATAAGTGTATGGTATCTACATTATTTTTCTTCAATTGACTTATCTTATGCTCCCAATCTTCACCTTTAGTTTTAGTTTTTTCGCAACCAATGCAGTAAAAGAAACTACTAAGTACAGGCTTATTATTTTCATATATTTTAAAAGCTGCTGTTGAATCATTATATGCTTTAAAACATCCTGTCCCTGAACATTTTCCAACTAATTTTCTACATGCCATTATTGCTATAGCCATAAATAAAGCTACCTTCCCTTCTAAATAGTTTTAAACCTAATATAAATAGGCTCTTCTTGTGCGTGAACTGTACAATCAACTTCATAAACTTCTTTAATAAGCTTAGTTGTTAAAACTTCTTTAGGTTTTCCACTAGATACAATACTTCCTTTATGCATAACATATAGCCTATCACAATAAGCTGCTGCTAAATTTAAATCATGTAATGCTGCTACCACTGTAATTCCTAAAGATTTAACTAAATTTAATATTTGAATTTGATATTTTATATCTAAATGATTTGTAGGCTCATCTAATATAATCAATTCCACTTGTTGAGCTAATGCACGAGCTAGTAGCACTCTTTGCTTTTCACCACCGGACAATGTAGAAAAGCTTCTTTTAGCATAATTAAGCATGTCTACTTTCTCTAGCATTTTTCTAACAATCCTATAGTCATTTTCATTATCCTGTTCTAACATCTTTTTATGTGGAGTTCTACCCATAAGTACCATATCCTCCACCTTAATGTCAAAGGCCACATTATTAAATTGACTTACTACACTTAGCTCACAAGCCATATTTTTTGCAGGCATGGTAAGAAGATTTTTTCCATCTAAATATATAACCCCTGACTTAGGACTACAAACATGATAAATTGTTTTTAACAAAGTAGATTTTCCACTTCCATTAGGACCTATAACTGCTATAAACTCACCTTTATGAACATTAACACATGCATCTTTTACTATATTTTTTTTACCAAGTACTACATTTACATTTTCAATATTTAACTTCATTTTTAGTTACCCCTCTCCAAAGCTATAAGCACGTTTTATTATTATATATATAAAGAAAGGTGCTCCTACAACTGAAGTTATAATACCTATAGGCATCTCCATATTTTTTAAAATAATACGAGCAACTACATCTGCCCATACAAGAAAAATACCTCCACTAAGTATAGCTACAGGTAAATTGTTTTTATGATTAGATCCAACTAAACTTCTAGTTATATGTGGAATTACTAAACCTATAAAACCTACAATTCCACAACTTGCTACTAATACTCCAGTTAATACAGATACCATAACCATGTATAATTTTCTATAGTTATTCAAATCTATTCCTAAAGTTATGGCAGCTTCATCTCCTAAAAGCATAGTATTCATAACACGGCACTGACATAAGAAGAAAACAACCATTAATAACACTATTATAGTAGGAATCCATAAGTTATCCCATTTACCATTTGTTAAACTTCCCATAGTCCATTCCCCAATGGAACGTACTGCACTGTTATTATTAGTAAGGTATATCATTAAGCTAGAAAAAGCTGAACATATAAGATTAACCACCATACCTGATAGTACTAATTTTATTGATGTAATTTTTCCACCCATGCTAGACAGCTTAAAAACTAAAATTGCTGCTAATAATGCTCCAGCAAATCCCCAAAAAGCTAAACCTAAACTTTGAAATATACCTATTGGAATATTAGCTCCTATCAATATGAAAAATGTAGCTCCTAAAGTAGCCCCTGAAGAAATCCCTAATATATAAGGATCTGCTAAAGGATTTTGAACTGTTGCCTGCATTACAACTCCTCCTAAAGATAATCCCATACCTACTACTACTCCAAGTAATACTCTTGGTAATCTTATTTCCCATATAATATCAATAAAAGGTCCATCGAGAACGGATTTTAAACCTTCAGGTTTAAAAAGCTTATATATAATAACCTTATATACCTCTGCTGTAGGTATCTTTACTGAACCAATAGCTACTGCCCAAACTGCAGACACTACTAAAATTATAGATAACCCAATTAAAATCATTAAATTAGTTAATTTCACTGGCTTTAGAAACTTATTATCTTTAATATTTGTTTTTAATATATTTTCCATATTTTATTTGAATAACTCTGGATATAATTCTTTAGAATAACGCTCTACAGCATCAACTGTACGAACACCGCCTGCCCATGTTTCTGCTAAACCAGTGATAATTATTTTTTTATTCTTAACAGCTTTTACATTTGCTAAAGCTTTATTTTCAGTGAATTCTTTAACTAAATCAGCTTCTTGTATTTTCTTATCATCTCCAAAGTGAACAAATACAATAGCATCTGGATTAGAAGCTACTATATTCTCAACACTCATTGAGCCTGATTTTTCTGCTAAATTTTCTGCACCTGCTTTTAATACCATATCTCCTACTAAATCATTTTTACCATATACTCTATATTTACCTTTGCCTTCAGCTTCAAGAATCAATACCTTTTTCTTATCTTTAACCTTAGATGTCTTTTCTTCTATTTTTTGTAATCTATCTCTTAAATCTTTAACATATTTATCTGTTTTATCTTTTATATTAAATATAGTGCCTAAATCGTTAATATCTTTAAAACCATTTTCTATTGTAAAGTTTCCTACAGTTTTTACTGTGTTACGCTGTGCAAAAGTATTGATTTTTCTTTGTTGCCACTCTTTTACATCTCCTAATGTTTTATCTGCAAATACACTTTTCCATCCTAAAATTAAATCTGGCTTTAACGCTAGCACTTGTTCTTTTGTTGGATATTTTTCTGATACTACAGGAACTTTTTTATATTTGTCAGCTAATCTATCTAATATTGGGTTATCAAGATAACAAGTTCCTATTAAGTACTTTTCTAAGCCTAAATCTAACATTAATTCTGTAGTAGTTTGATTTGTAGTTAATACTTTTTCTGGTGCTTTATCAAAAGTCACTTTAATTTTTTCTCCAGCATAATTATAGTTAGTTATTGTAACTGGATAATAAGATTGCTTGTCTACATTTTGTGATGAGGTTTCTACCTTATGTTTGTTCTGTTTATCTTTTGTTGCATTGTTTCCAGAACATGCACTCAAAGACATTACCATAGATACAGTAATTGCTCCTAATATTAATTTTTTATATAATTTTCTTATTTCTTTTCCATTCATAATTTACTTCCTCTTTTCTAAGATTTCTCATTAATATTAATTATAAATTTATATGACAACGTAAACAAAAACTCTTTAACTACTATCAGTTAAAGAGTTATAAATACACAAATAGTGCATAACAAACACCCCCTATACTCGTAGAGTTGCAGTAAAAAAAATAGGCAGGTCTTCTGGCTCAAGTATCATAATTTTCTTCTGCCTTCCCATTTTACAACAGTGACTTAATTGAAGAAAACTCCTCTTTTACAGCGGCGGTACCGCGTGGGACTTACACCCAACTTCCCTTTTAATTAATAAAATATTATTAAACCTATTTCCATATTTTATATAATTTTCTATGAATTTTTACAAATTATTTTAGCATAAACATATTTTTATATCAATATACTAACTTAATAGAATTCATAAAATTATAAAAACAAAAAATTTATAATGATTCTAAAAACGTTCGTGCTGCTGGGGACAGTGATACACTTTTTAAATAACAAAATCCTATATTACGCTTAGGTATAGGCTCCTTAGTCTTTACCTCAAACAAAATTTCTTGTTCTAAATATTCTAGTGAAAATTCTTTTACAACGCAGGCTATTCCTAGATTTATTTTTGCAAATTGTAATAATAAATCATGAGCACCAAGCTCTATTTCTGGACTAATATTAACCCCCTTTGACAATAAATAATTTTCTACATATTGTCTTGAGTTAGATTTGCCATCTAATAATATAAGGGGCATCTTTGAGATTTCTACAAAACTTAAAGGCTCAGATATAGTTTTATTAAACCTTTCCCCACAAACAAATATATCTTGTATTTCCATACACTTTTTAAATTCTAGAGCAGAGTCCTCTATTGGTAAGTTACAGATAGCCAAATCAATATCCCCTGTTTTAACCAAGTTACACAACTCTACAGTAGTTCCGTTTAATATTTTTAATTTTACATTTGGATACTTTATATGAAATTCTTCTAAATAAGATAGTAAAAAATACTTAGAAGTAGTATCCCCTACCCCTATTTTTAGATCCCCTATCATAAGATTTTTAGAATCTAACATCTTCTTTTCTCCTGCTTCTATTAAACTTATAGCAGAAGTTACATATTCAAATAAAATCTCACCCTCATTAGTTAAAATAACCCCTTTAGGAGTTCTTGTAAAAAGTCTTATACTAAGTTCTTTTTCTAATTGCATTATGGATTGGCTTACAGCCGGTTGTGTCATATATAACTCCTTAGCTGCCTTTGAAAAGCTTTTACACTTTCCCACACAACCAAATACTCTATATAAATCTAATTTACTTATCATATAAGCCCTCCTTATACCCACTATATATACTATTTATTTTACTTATACCATAAAAATGTTGTATATTACAAGTATAGGAAGTAATTTTAATTCAAAATTTTTTTGAAATTAAGGAGAGATAAATTTGGAAAGAGTAGTTGGAACTGTTGTTAGAGGTCTTCGTTGCCCTATTATTAACGAAGGAGATTGTATAGAAGATATCGTTGTTGATAGCGTATTAAAGGCTTCTGAAGTTGAAGGATTTAAAATAAATGATAAAGATGTTGTTACTGTAACAGAATCTGTTGTTGCTCGTGCTCAAGGTAACTATGCTACAATAGATCAAATTGCAAAGGATGTAAAATCAAAATTTGGTGATGATACTATAGGAGTAATATTCCCAATACTAAGCCGTAACCGTTTTGCTATATGCCTACGTGGTATTGCAAAGGGCGCTAAAAAAATTGTGCTTATGCTTAGCTATCCATCTGATGAAGTTGGTAATCATCTTGTTGATATAGACATGTTAGATGAAAAAGGAATAAACCCTTGGAGTGATGTTTTAACTGAAAAACAATTCCGTGATTGTTTTGGCGAAGTTAAACATACATTTACTGGAGTTGATTACGTTGAATACTATAAATCTTTAATTGAAGAATATGGTGTTGAATGTGAGGTTATATTCTCAAATAATCCAAAAACTATATTAAATTATACAAAGAACGTTCTTACTTGTGATATACATACAAGATTTAGAACTAAAAAAATACTTAAAAACAATGGCGGCGAAAAAATATACAGCCTTGATAATATATTATCTTCATCTGTTGATGGCGGTGGATTTAATGAAAACTATGGTCTTTTAGGATCAAATAAATCTACTGAAGATACTGTTAAGTTATTCCCTCGTAACTGCAAACCCGTTGTTGATAATATACAAGCTAAGCTTAAAGAAAAAACAGGTAAAAATGTTGAAGTTATGATTTACGGAGACGGAGCATTCAAAGATCCTGTAGGTAAGATATGGGAGCTTGCTGACCCAGTAGTTGCACCTGCTTATACAAAAGGACTTGATGGAACTCCAAATGAAGTTAAATTAAAATACCTTGCAGATAATGACTTTGCTCATTTAAAAGGTGATGAACTTAAAAAAGCTATATCTGAATATATAAAAAATAAAGAAGATGATCTTGTAGGCTCTATGGCATCCCAAGGAACTACACCAAGAAGACTTACAGACCTTATAGGTTCACTTTCTGACTTAACTTCTGGAAGTGGAGACAAAGGTACTCCTATAATATTTATACAAGGTTACTTTGATAACTATACTAAATAAAAACTGTAAAAAATTTTATATAAACTAAATAAAAAGCACTCCTTATTGTAAAAATTTGAACAATCCAGAATACAAATCTTTATAATAAGGAGTGTTTTTAAGATTTTCTAAATCTTTTAAATTTTGATACCTTCTTCTTATGCTATCAAATAAAAAATAATGTGTTTATAAATTTTTATCCCTTCTATTTACATGACATTACCATATTGAATACCCTTAACTGGTCAAAGATTAACATAAACTAAATAATAAAGAACCTGCTCTACATATCTAACATCCTCCATGCTGTTTTATCCATCATCCTATGTCCTATATGGGTACTTATATTAATAAAGACATTGCTAAAATATCCTATTGTATTTTCAGGAATATTAAGGATTATTTTTTCCCCTCTAATATTGAGCTTGACTCCTTCTATATTCATTATGGACTGTTTTCCAATTTCTTTTGCATGCATTTTCCCATTTTTCACTTCTAAATTTAGCCTTGAAACACATTTATCATTAAAAAATATTATATTGAAACCATATTTAGTATTTTCCTCGATTTCATCATTCATTTCTCCTGCAATGTTTAAACTATTATCTTCATTTCTCTCAATATATACTGCATATATGTCGGCACCTTTACTTATTTTCAAATTCAATTTATCCTTCAATGGATCTATTATTATTTTATTAGAATTGCGGGTTATAAATTCTTCACTATTATTATTTGAAAAAGGAATTTTCAAGTTATCATATCTTCCAAATAATTCGTTTTTTCTTTCAAAGGCCGTTAATAGTGGCTTTAATATTTTAATTTGAGTTCTGTATGTGTGAATTGCTTTAGTTTTTTCAGATATATCATCACTATTTAAATCAAAAGCATACCATTTAGTTCCCGTGCCAATAAGCTTTAAAGGAGGAACTAAATACATATTAGGTTCTCTTTTCATTTGTGTGGGCCAATCCCCTCTGTGAACAAGATATAATAGCTCTTTTTTAGATTTATAATTTAAAATTGCTAGCGTATATTTTATAAAAGCATTAGTTGCCCAATGATCTGGATGCCTATCATTAGGATGTGGATATACCAATTCTATTGGTCTATATTCCTCAATGATTTTACTTATATCACTAACTACACTTTCTCCACAATAACTACTTACCCTTGTAAAACTATTGTTGTAAGGCGTTTTATTACTTTGAGTACTCTTACTTGTATATGACTTAGTTTTATTCCAATATTTTTCCCAAAGAGCCCTCATCCCACCATCTGGATATCCTAAAAATACTATATCATTCTCTAATAGCCCTAACTTTTCAAGGGCACTTATAGATTCTTTTTGTCTCTGATATGCAAATTTTATATAATCCTTAGGCTTAGGCTTAAAATTAAGGCAATCAAATTGAACTGCAGCTTTAAACCCATCTCCATTTGTCATCAAAACAACTTTTACTTTCCCTCCATTTTCTAGTGTTCTCTTAATAAACCCTCCTGCTCCTAATACTTCATCATCATTATGTGGAGCAAAAACAATCACTTTCCCCGCTTTTCCAGGGGCTTCAATAGTATCTATATTTAATCTTATAATATAATTTTTAATAAATCCCTTGATAAAAAAAATTATTACACCAATTATTACAAAAAAAATTAACAGTATTACTATGCATTTTTTCATTATAAAATCCATAAATATCACCTGGGTTATTTTATGTAAATATTATTTTTAAAATTCATATACCTATGATAAAAGTACCTAACAATTCAAAAAGACCAAATTCCAGTTTGTTCTCCCCTATTTCCCTTATTATGACATTCACAAACTCCTGTTGTACTGTACTTAATCCACTTGGCTGACTCAAAAATACAGATACTCTAAATAAAAGATCTGCTGATTCTTTCATCAGTTCTGTAGGTTCTGGACATACATAGCTTAAACTTTTGTCTACCTATTCTATATTTCATTTTTATCTATATTAAATTTGTATTTATTCTCATCTATACTCACAATTATCCCTCTCTTTCACTATATAATGTTCAACAAAGCTTGTAAGTTTACATGTTATATAACTCATAAACACCCCTAATGAAATTATCAAGATTATTAACTTATGTTTCATATTATATAGATGCTGGCATAAATTTGAATAAAAATACCTTTATATGTAGAATAATCTTATAGGATAAAAAAATGCCTACTAGGACTTTTATGGGATCTAAAATAATAAATCAAGGCAAATTTAAATTGAAAAAAAGGAGCAAAACTTTGAATAAAACAATTAGAGAGCAGATTTTTGAATTAGCAGATGAAGAATATCAAAAATTTTCATCATCACTTTTACCTAATACAGATAATATTTTAGGAGTTAGACTACCTCACCTTCGCAAATTAGCGAAAGCAATTGCAAAAGAGGATTGGCGTAAATTTATGGCAGACTATGACAGTAAATATTTTGAGGAAATTATGCTTCAAGGGCTCGTGCTAGGTTATGCAAAAGCAGACATTGAAGAAATTCTTCAATACGTTGCTGATTTTGTACCCAAAATTGATAATTGGTCTGTCTGTGATAGCTTTTGTGCTGGTTTGAAATTTACTAAAAATAATATGGAACGTGTTTGGAATTTTATACAACCATTTTTATCCTCTAATAAAGAATTTGAGGTTCGCTTTGGTGTTGTAATGCTACTAGATTTTTACATTAATGATAAATACATAGATGAAGTAATTAAATCCCTAGATGCTATAAAGCACCCTGGCTATTATGCAAAAATGGCAGTTGCTTGGACTATTTCTATATGTTATATAAAATTTCCAAAACAAACTATGGAATATTTGAAAAACAATACCTTAGATGATTTTACTTACAACAAATCACTACAAAAAATTACTGAATCTTTACGAGTAGATAAGGAGACAAAAATAATTATCAAGAGTATGAAGAAAAAATTATAACTTCATATTTGCTGCATCAAAATTTAAAAATAAGATTAAGAGGAAGTCTCAAAATAAATTTAATTTTGAAACTCCCTCTTAAGGATACTCTTATTTATAACATATATTATTTTAACTTATACTGATCACAAGGTCATGGCATCTCATAATTTATATACATTTTAGAGTGCATAACAAAAATATTTTATAAACTAATCTAAAAATATGTTTTGTTATGCAAAAAGAATAATAACTTTTAATGGATATTTTATTTTCCACAATATTCCTCCAAAGTAATATTCCTATTCATAATTTCTGTAGCCACATCTATTCCTACATATCTTATATGCCAAGGCTCAAATTTATAACCAGTAATATCTTCTTTTCCCTTTGGATATCTAATTATAAATCCATACTTATAACAATTTTCTTTAAGCCATTTATATGCCCTAGTATTAACGAAAATTTCATCTAAGTTTGTATACTCGTTTGAAACTATATCTATAGCTAAGCCGGTTTGATGTTCACTTGTTCCTGGTTGTGCAACATATTTATCTGCATGTTGTTTTCCATTTCTATACACTGAATTATTATAAACATTTACCTGATAATTATAATTTCTATATCCTGATACTCCTAATAATACTATATTCTCAGTTTCAGCAGCATTAAAAAGTTTCTCTAAAGCTTCACCAGCTACTTTTCTCATTTTTCTTACTCCCGGATCTCCATTTGATATAAATCTTATATTGGGTACAATAAGATCTTTAGGTAAATAAGTTTCATATAACCTATTTTGTCTATTTACTAATAAAATTTCTTTTTTATTATCCCTAATTCTACCTTTATTTTGTTGACGAGTATGCTTATTTTCTGGCTTTGCAATAGTATTAGCATGTCCTACATTATTATTCTTTTTATTTGCCCAAACCTCTATAACACATAAAATTGCAATAATAACTATAAAAAAAATAAAGTTATTAAATATTTTTACAAGTGTTTTTTCAATCATATTATGTCCTCCAATTTATTTTCTCTAATCTTCTTTTAAATAATTCTAACAAAGCACAGTTTCAAAACCCTTTATTACTTGTTTCATAGTTGTTAAATTAATTATTTAGCATATTCAAAACATATCACCAAGTGTGAATAAAAACCTTTAATAAGATTATTTATCACTTAAATTTCTACTAAAAAATAAAAAGCCATAAATCTAATTATGACTTTTTATTCTTAATTTATTTTAAATTTGATAAAACAACTTTTTGATCCTTTAAAGACATAATGCTATTACAATTCATGTCCACAAATTCACCTGTAAATTTAGTTTTCTTTTTATTCTTTAAATTTATAGCCATACCATTTATATTGTCAACATAATATATATGTTCTTCACTAAATATATGGATATCTTTTACTTCTAAAGGTTTTTCTAACTGAATCTTTTCCCAATTATTATTATCTTTTTCATAATAATTTTTATAATAAATAGCCTTTACTTTATCATTATCTAACTGTCCAATATATACAATACCATTATTATCTACATATAAAAGCTTTGATTTATCCACACCATCTATTACAACTTCTTTAGTCTCTTGTGAATTAAAAAGAAAAACCTTTTTGTTTAAAATATTGTCAAATACCACTTGATCTTGTTGTTTTATAATATAATAATCTTCTATATTATCCGTATCTATTGGCAATTTGTGTATTCCAGCTGAAATATCAAGCCTATTTATGTTCTTTGAATTGTAATCGGAAGATTTAATATATACTATTGTATTTAAGGTATTTAATTGTATATCATCTACTTTTGAAGTACTTGTAGGCAATTTATACAGTCTACTCTTATTATTAAAATCTAGTACAGCTTGCTTTAAATCATCTTTAGCTTCATAAGTGTATATTTTTATTGCAGCTTTATCATCAATTTCTTTCTTTTCCAAAATAATTAACTTGTCTTCCGCTTCATACCATTTTACAAAGGTATCTTTTAAATTTTTCTCTAAATCTACCACATTATCTTTTTCATTTACTAAATTAATTACATGTAATGTATTTTCTAAATAATATGTAGCATATCTCCCACTAGAGGATAAATTAATTTTTTTTGCCCCTTTAGGAAGCGTGATATCATTTTTATTACACAATTCAATTTGATTAATGGTTTTAAATGTAACCTTAGTTTTATCTGTAAAATAATAATTACTTAAATAAAATAACACACCTGTTTGTATGACAAAAGATACTATTATCCACTTACATATAATTTTTAACTTCCTTTTTGACTTTGTTTTTTTCTTTCTCATTTCAATTCTCCCTTAGGATTCTACATATACAATTGTAGGTATAGCCCTTTCCCCAGTAACACAAGAAGGTCTATTAATAACTTCATTATTATAATACATAGTTGTAGATCCTCCACCATCAAGACACATTGCATTTATAGCACCTAGCTGTAACATAATATTTTGCATATCCTTAATAGATGCACCAAGTTTAAATCCCTTTCTACCATCTATTACAAGAAATATAATACTTCCATCCGCTTTTTGCCCTATTGCAGTTCTTGGATGAATTCCAGCTAATGAATTATCTGAAATATGTGGCTCACCATCAACAACTAATGTTGGAGTAAATGATATAGCTTCTTTTATATTTTTATTTAATAATCCCTCTACGGAAGCCGGCTCTACATGTACATACCCTTCACCGTCTATTGCAAAAACACAATTTTCTCTCTTTTTATATTCCTCTTTATTTAGGGGATAAACTACCTTGCCTTTAGATATTATAATCCCTATTGGAATTCCTCCAGTTCCTCCAGTTTTTCCATTGGGAGATACATCTGAATATCCTCCACCATTTATTGCCGCCACAGCCTTATATCTTTTGGCCATATCAGAAGTAGTCTCACCTACTTGTCCAAGTTTAGAAGAATATCCTACTTTCACTCTTTTAGGATCATGTATAATTAATGCCTCGCCTTCAAATTTAGAATTATTAATTTCCATTCTTTTGATATCATTGTTCACATTTCTAATTTCTACACTTTTACTATTTAAATTATTAATATTTAAATTATCATTCAAACTCTCTGTATCTTCTTTCATTATTTCATTTATCTTTTTATCACTAAAAAATATTTTTGCTATATACCTATGATTTCCTGTACCCATGGCAGATGTAACTACTACATTTCTAACTTTTTTAAAGGGTCCATAGAAAGTATATAGGGGGAAAGTCACCATTATAAATACAAGTTGAAATATTACAAAAAATATTATTCTTTTCCAAATTTTCATTTTGTTCTCCCTTTATCTTTGGCAATAAATTTCTGTTTATAAAATAATATCTTCTTTTTATTGGACAATATCTTTTTTCCAAGATTTAACCACTACATTAGCATATCCAACATCTCTATCTCCATCTGCCAAAACCTCTTTTACACACAAAATTATAATAATAATCATTATAAAAACAATAACTCTAGATATGTTTTTTTTCATACTTATATCCTCCAGTCTTATAGATAATTTTAACAAAAATAAGTTTCAAAAATTTTTATTACTTGTTTCATAGTTGTAAAATTCATAAAAAAGATTGCATGCTTAGTACACTTAAACCACTAAGCAGCAACCTTTTAAAATTTAATCTTCAAGCCTATAACCAACCTTATATACTGTTTTTATACAATCTTTTAAATTTAATTTTTCTCTTATTCTCAATACATGAATATCAACAGTTCTTGTTTCTCCAAAATAATCATATCCCCAAACTCTCTCTAAAATCTGCTCTCTAGACAAAGCTATATTCTTATTCTTTATAAACAACATTAATAGCTCATATTCCTTTAAGGTTATATCAATTATTTCCCCCTTACTTTTTATTAACCTTTGTTCTGGGAAAATATCCAAGTGCTTCAATTTTATAATTCCCTCCATTTTGCCGCATCGCCTTAAAACTGCTTCTATTCTGGCTAATAATTCTATGCTTTCAAAAGGCTTTGTTATGTAGTCATCAGCTCCAAGCTTTAACCCCTTTACTCTATCTAATACATCATCCTTAGCAGTAACAAAAATAACTGGTATTCCTTTGCCCTTAATTTTTGAAATTATGCTAAAGCCATCAAGTTTAGGTAACATAATATCTAAAAGAATAATATCAAAATATGTATTTTCAATATAATTAACTGCCATTTCCCCATCACTAGCTTCAGTCACCTCATACCCAGCCATTTCAAGATTGATAGCTATTAACTCCCTAATGGCAATCTGATCTTCAACCACTAAAACTTTTTTCATTTACCTTCCTCCAATTGTTCTATTTTTAACTGTCATAATGCTAATTCTCATATGTATTTATAAAAAAACTAGTAATTGCTTTATTATTACAATTCACTATTATCGTAATATCTTCCTTATCATCCCTTTTATTTTTGAAATTGAATACTTGATTTTGTACCATATAACCATAAGCTATCCCACCATCATTAATATGATAATTATTAGGATTAATTTTTAACGCTTTAAACAAAGGATTCACTACACTAACAATATCTTCTTCTTTTAATATAGCATTCTCTTTTTTCCCCTCTTCCTTTGGATTGTATAGTGATATGCTTTTTATTTTTCCATTAGAAGTATCTATTACACAATTATACATTTTCTTTGTATTAATAGATGTCCATGTTATATTCCAGTAAAGTATATCTTTTTCAGGTTTTCTAATTATTCTCACACTCTCATTTAAATTTTCTCTATTTAATTTTATATTAAATCCTTTATCAAAAATATCTAAGGCTTTTGCCATAGCTTTTTCTCTAGTTAGTATATTATCTTGTATACTCCCAACTTTTATATTTTTATTTATATCTTTTTCAGAGTACAATTTATTTTCATAATTATTAATTCTCATAGAACACCCAGTTAAAGTTGGTACTGCTAATAATATAGCAAAAACTAGCATCAGAAATTTTTTCATAATTATTAATTCTCCTTATTAAATTCCATTATTACTTCAGTACCTTTATTTAGTTCACTATTAATATTAAACTTAATATGATTTATAGTACATATATCATCACATATTGCCAATCCGAGTCCAAGTCCATTCTTTTGCCTATCTCTAGCTTTATCAACCATATAAAAAGGTTCTTTAATTTTATCTAGTTCATATTTACACATACCAACACCATAATCCTTCACCACTAATTGAATTTTTTCTTCCTCAGAATTAAATTTTATCTCGATAATCCCTCCATCTTTTGATGCCTTTATTGCATTATCTAAAATATTAATTAATAGTGTCTTTATTAATTGCTTGTCCCCTTTAACATATACATCATTCACTTCACATTTTATAATTATATTTTTACTGTCTTTCTTTAAATTTAGGCTCTCACATGCCTTTGCAATACATTCATTTAAGGATACTCTTTCAAAATTTAAGTTTTCCTGTTTAAGCAATATTAATTTTACTAAAGTAGAACATAGCTGTTCTAATCTTTTACCTTCCGAATTTATGTAATTTAATGCTTTTAATTTAATTTTCTCATTAACATTCCCCTTTATAAGCAAATCAGAGTATCCAATAATTGAAGTAAGAGGTGTTTTAAATTCATGGGTTAAACTATTTATAAATCGTTGTTTTGCTTCATTTGAATTTTTCAATTCATCTATGGTTTCCTCTGTTGTCTGAACCATTATATTAAAATTATTTGCTAATTCACCAATTTCATCTTTTTTATTCTTAATTCTAATTCGTTTGGTATAATTTCCTTGTGCTATCTCCATTGATATTTGACTAAACTGTAATATAGGTTTTGTTACCCTTTTAGAAATAAGATACATTCCCAAGCCAAGTATTATAAAAACGATTAAGTCTAAACATATAAAAACTTTATAATTTTCTATCCTTTCATTATTAATATATGTTATATCCTTTATTAAAACAAATTTCACTGTATTATTCTGTATTTTTATTTTAGAAGTTATAAATAGATATTTTTTATCATTAATTTCCCTAATTAAAAAAAGTCTTTCTTCTAATTTTGCATTATTTATTTCCATACGTTCATTATTAATTTTTATATTAGAATTTGAAAATATCAGATTGTTATTTTCATCATAGAATTCTAAAGCAGATTCGTTTATTCTATCACTATAAAAATATTTAGCAATGGCTATCTGCAAAAAAGGCCTTAATTGCAAATCTTTAAAAAAACCATCTTTTTCAATTACATCTCTATTTAAATAAATACTTCCTTCTATTCCTCTATGCTCATCTATAGCTATTTTTATAGTCCTATCTAAACCTCTTTTATATATGTTCTCAATAATAAATATTCCTGCTCCATTAAATATAATAATAAATAAAACCATTGAATAAATAAATATTTTTTTCCAAAACTTCATTCTCTTAACCTCTAATTCTATAAATATTTATATATTTTTTATAATTTTGGTGATTTTAAAAATTTGAAGTTTACTAACCTCTATTTATTGTCTTTTTTAAATAAATATCTTTGATTTGAATTTAGCAAACAAATTTATTAAGATTTGATATCACATAGTTTTATACTCTGTAATATTTTTATATTAAATTAATTGGAAAATAAAATAACGAAAGAAGGTAAATACATCATAAAAATTATAGCACAAATTTATAAAAATATTTTTAAATTAATAAAATAAGACAATCTAAAAAATACAAGTTATATTATTCTAAAAAAATATACTCTTGATGAGAAGTTTTTGTCTCTACTAAACACTTTTTTCTATATTCAAAAGGACTTATCCCAATAATTTCTTTAAAGGAGGCAGCAAATTTACTTTGACTTTGATATGCAACACTTATTGCGATATCAGCCACACTATTTGATGTTTCCCTTAACATAACCGCAGCCTGTTTCATTCGGTATTTTTTCATATATGCAGCCATTGAAGTTCCATAAATACCTTTAAAATATGTTTTCAACGTAGTTTGACTAATACAGTATTCTTTTGCAAGCTCTTGGATTGTATATCTATGTTTGAAATCTTCCGTAATTAGCTTTTTAATTTGCTTAATGGTTTCAACCTGTTGTTGGGAATAATATTCTCCTTGCCTCTTTTTTGAAACATCTGTTATATTCAAGAACATAAGTAATTCTAAAACTTTTAACTTAAAATATGCTTTTTGAACAGATTCCGGTACATAGTAGAGTTCAGAAAAAATATTTTTAATTTTATCATTTGCCCGCATGACAAAGCATTCATTATTGATGCAAAACTTTTCTTTAAGTCCATAAATATCAATACATATATCTTGTAAAATTTCTGGCACATCTCTTGCAACTTCATCTAAATATAATAGAACAGAAATTCCTTTATAATATTTCAGCGGAAATCCCATGGTATGAGCACAATTATTCATAGTATTGATAGAAAGATCACCTTCACCCAAATACAAATAAGAACCATTTAAAAGCTCACATTCCTGACGACCTTCTTCACAGTGATTGATTTCTATAATATTGTCATGGGTTGGTACATTACACAAACAGGTTGTGGATTCAAATTCATTAATAATTAACTCAATACCAGTAAATACTTTATAAACCGTCATGGACCCTACTCCATTTGGGCAATCCATTTTATATATAGTTTCATACCCATCCTTATCACGCTTTTGAATGGATGCTATTTTATTTAAAAGCTTATGATCTTGTGCCCTATCAATCCCTTTCAACATCAATTCCTCCTTCCCCATTTATTCTATTGCATCTATTTTACATAAGTATTGGCTAGTTTTACATGATTTCTAACTTTCTTCTCAACATTTTACCATACATTAAACTTTTAGGTATCTAAAAAAACTTAAACCACCCATAAAAATGGATGGTCTTAGAAAAAATATTTATAATTCTATTACTTCACCTGTTGAAAGTGTATGTATTTGCTCTCCTAACAAAGAATGAAGTCGATTGAAAGCTGTCTCACCTGTGCAATGACAAGTGAAATAACCTGTTGAATGTTTAGCTAGTTCTCGAGCTAGTTCATCAATTCGACTTTCTGGCTCAGTCTTTTTAGTAGGTGGATCATATAGATGAAATCCAGACACCACAAAGTCTACAGGACGACCTAATAGCTCCTCTGCTTTGTTTAATAAGTTTACAATCCCTCCATGAGCACAACCACCTACTAATACAGTTGTTTCTCCTTCAGTAATAAGTAAACTCTGTTCGTGAGAGAAATCATCCTCCACCATCACGCCATTTTTTTCAGCATAAAGAGTGTTATTAAACATAGGCTTAAGCACATTCCCACAAGGACTACTAAATACCTGTAGCTCTTCATCAATAATCTGGGATGATTTAGTTAGCACTATCTGAGGATAATTGGTTAAATCTGGATCTACTCCTACAGCATAGTCTTTTCCAAACACTTTTATTATATGTGATGAAAAAGCGTCTGGACGAGCATAAATCATAGAATTAGCATTACCCTCCAAAAATGTATTCAATCCACCACCATGATCTATATGTCCATGTGAAAGAAAAGCAGTATCTACATTGGTTAGATCAACGCCCAAAACATCAGCATTTTTTAATAAAGTAGACCCATCCGGTCCAAAATCAAAAAGAATACAGTGATGGGTGGTTTGTATATGTAAACTCAACCCGTGCTTAGGTTCACAATTAGGATTACTAGTATTATTTTCTACCAAAACAGTTATTTTCATCAAAATCCCCCCTATAAAATTCTATTCATAAATCTTATTAGAAAACTCTATACTAAAGTTAGTCTCATATAACCTAATATTATTATACTAGTATTTAATTACCTTGTCCGCTCTGTTCCGACAAACTTTAGTCCCAAATAGACATCACAAAAATTCTTTTTAAACCCTACTTTTTCTTAGGGAAATATCTATTTTGGTGTTAATGATACCAAAATACTAAATCCTGTTTCATATTCCATATATCCTTTTTAAAATTATATAATATTTCCCAAGAAACTATGTTAATATAATATTTTAAATTCTGACCTTCTTATGATTAAAATCATAAAGTTTTTATGTACTATCATAACTTCTTTTATCCACCAATACAGAATACTCGATATTCCGTATTGAAATGAATGTGACATAAACTTTTAACATATGTAATTAATAAAAATAAACTCCCTTCATAGTAACAGCTTTATTATTTCAACTATCTACTATAAAGAGAGCATATAAAAATCATTTCTATTATTATATTTTTATATATCTGATTTTAATTTTATTTTACTAATTAAGGATACTAAAAATCCAATAATACATGACACTGCTGCGATAAAATATACCCATCTCATTCCATAGATGAATACATCTCCTCTTCCTTCCACATAGCTTAGCACTCTATAACCTATTTTATAACTCATTCTGTTATACAATATGGTGGTTGAAATTGAAACTCCAAAAATAAATCCTAAGTTTCTAATAAGAGCATTTACACCACCTGCTATTCCTAATTTAGTTTTTTCAACTGATGACATAACTAATGAATTATTAGGAGATTGAAATAATCCATTTCCTAATGCTACTACAGATAACAATAATGTAATCATCAAAAATGTTGATTGTTCATTTAAAAATACCATACAAAATAATCCAATAGATGCTACTACGATCCCTGCTAATGTAAGTTTTTTACTCCCCATTTTATCTGATAAATATCCACTTATTGGGGCTACAATACTTAAAACAATAGGATATGCCATCATTATAAGTCCTGTTTTCCCTGGTGATAATTTTAGTACATCTTGAAGATAAAATGGTTGTATTATATTTATACAACTTATTCCTATGAACATTACAAAAGCACTAAATATATTAACAGAAAACACTCTATTTTTAAATATTGATAAATCCAACATAGGGTTTTCAATTTTTAATTCTAATATAATAAATACAATAAAACATATTAATGATATTATAAATGATACAATTATATTAATATGATTATATCCTGTTTGCTGACCTTTAAGCATTGCCCAAAATAAAGCAACTATAGATATAATAAAAAGTATTGCGCCTTTAATATCTAGAGATTGATCACTTTTCACCTTATCCTTAGGTAAATATTTCATTGCTGCTATAAATGCTACTAATCCTATAGGAACATTTATCAAGAATATATATTCCCAACTTACTACTGATATTATTAATCCTCCTAAAGGTGGTCCAAGTAAAGTTCCAAGTGCAACAGATGTACCAGAAATTCCAAGTGCTCTACCTCTTTCATTAGGTGGAAATGTATGTGTTATAATTCCTTGACTTGTAGACATAGTCATTGCTGCTCCTATTGCTTGAACAATTCTTGAAAATATTAAAAAATTAAGTGTAGTTGATATTCCACATAAAAAAGATCCCAAAACAAATATTATAAATCCATATTTAAATACACTTGTTTTTCCTTTTATATCTCCTAATCTTCCGAATATAAGTATAGCTGCGGAAATTACTATAAGATAACTTGTAACAACCTGTTGGATACCTGCCATAGATGTAGAAAGTTCTTTTGCCATAACTGGTAAAGCTACATTTACTATGCTACTATCAAGACATGCCATAAACGGTGACATAACTACTATAGCAAGTATTATCCAATTATTTTTATATGTATTAGTTTCTTCTTTAGTTCTATTAACCATATGTAGTTTTCCTCCTCTTTAGTTATATTAGTTTTTAGCTTTAGACTCCTTAATATTCATATACATATTTTTTAGTAAACATTCTGCAGTTTCTTTCTCTTCCTCTGTTAATCCATTAGTTATTATATGTAACCAACCATCTGAGGCTTCCCTAATTTTTGGAACAACAGCCTTAGCCTTTTCTGTAAGATATAATTTATATGCTCTTGCATCTTTATTATTTATAATTTTTTCTACATATCCAAGTTCTATAAGCTTTTTTATAGCTCTAGCAGAAAGAGCCTTATCTACCTTTACACACTCACTTAAAGCGTTTTGATTTATGCCTTCATTGTCATATAGTGCCAAAATAAAAGGATATGTTCCTGAACTTAACTCATACTTCTTTAAGGCTTCATCTAAATAGCCTTGTGACGATCTATCTATCATTGCTATATATTTGTTTAAAAGATTTCTTTTTTTCATGTATAATCCCCCTATAGTTGACTTATCAACTGTTTTTCAATATATCACAATATAGTTGATTAGTCAACTATATCTAAGATGAGATTTTTGTACTTTTATATACAATTTATTTACATTCTATTATAATTTAAAAACCTGCATCTAAAAATTAAGATGCAGGTAATTTTATTCTTTAAAATGGCTCGAATCCTTGCTCACTCCACCATTCTTCCATTAATGTTTCATATTCTTTATAAAATTGTTCTAAGTGACTTTGTTCCCACTTAGCTAATTCTTCATATATTACTTTAGCCTCTTGAACTTCTGTATCTTTAGCAGCCTTTTTATAAAAGTCTACAGAATCTCTTTCCATTTGAATCCCTATACCAAATACTGACACTGCTTTTGAAGCACCTTCCCTATCTAAATTTTCCCAAGCAAATATCTTTGGTGAAGCTACTTGAATCTCTTTTAAGTCTATGCTATCCACCTTATTATCTTTTAGTTTAGTGAATAAATCTTTTAACCATTTCACATGTTTTAATTCTTCTTCTGCCAATTCTAGGAATGCTTTTTTAGCCTCTTCTGAATTTGTATCTTTTGACACCATTTTATAAAATTCATAACCTTCATTTTCATTTATTATAGCCTGCTTAATAGTCTTTAATTCTTCCTTATTCATAATTTTACCTCCTATATTTATAGTAAGTTCTGTGAAATTATATGAACATTGATTACTCTGAGCTTTTTGAAATATAGTGGTTTTAGTACGAAAATATTACCTACCAGAAATGAGAGCAGAATCAATGAACAAATCTAGCGAAAAAAATATCCATCTTTGACCTATATGTAGCATATTTATAAACTACTATAAACTATTGATTTATCATACTATAATCAATAAAATCCAATAAAATATAAATCTTATATTTTAATACCTAAAATAAATAATGGAGTAATTTTATTTATTTACAAAACTATTTTTTCATAATTAATTAATGCAACCTTATAATACACAATTTATACCCTATATTTTTTTACTTATAAAATTAATATGAATATATTATATCATATTATGTATTTATTCTTCACTAAATATTCTGAATTTTTCTATAAAATTCTACATAGGATTTTATATGTAATAAACACCACTGCTTTTAACATAATTGAATTTTTACTGAATCATGTTTAAATTGCATTGTTAACTTTTTATTTCCACCCAAAATAAAAAAATGACTCCTGTTAATACAGAAATCATCTTTTTTTATATTTATATTAATTTATTTCTTAATCTGTTTTGTTGAATTATTCTTTCTTCTATTGTTACTATATCTCCAATTTCCACCCTGTCTTTTAGAGGAAGGTCTTTTATTATAATTATTTTTAGTGTTTTCCTTCTTAACTTCATCCTCATTAATATGTCTTATTTTATAAGGATGATCTTCTACTACTGGTATCTCCTTGTGGATAAGTTTTTCAATAGCTTTAAGAGATTTTATTTCTTCAATATCACAAAAAGAAATTGCAACACCTTTAGCTCCAGCTCTTCCAGTACGTCCAATTCTATGAACATAAGTTTCAGGAACATCTGGCAGATTATAATTAAATACATGAGATAGTTCATTAACATCTATACCTCTTGCTGCTATATCTGTTGCAACTAGAACTCTAATCTTACCTTCCTTAAAATTATTTAAAGCACGTTGTCTTGCATTTTGTGATTTATTGCCATGGATAGCTTCAGCTTCTATTCCTGCTTCAACAAGATCTCTTGCAATCATATTTGCTCCACGTTTTGTTGTTGAAAATACCAAAGCAGACTCTATAGATTCATCTTTAAGCAAATGTTTAAGTAGAGATCTCTTTTGCTTTTTACGAACATGATATACTTCTTGTGTAATAGTATCTACCGTAGATGAAACTGGTGTCACTTCTACTCTTATTGGATCTTTTACAATAGAATCTACTAGCTTTGTAATTTCAGATGGCATGGTTGCAGAAAATAATAAGTTTTGCCTAACCTTAGGTAATTTTGATATTATTTTTTTAACATCATGAATCATACCCATATCTAGCATACGATCTGCCTCATCTAAAACAAAACATTCTATGTTACGTAAATCAATATACTTTTGATTAAATAAATCAAGCATTCTTCCTGGAGTTGCAATTAGTATATCCACACCTTCTCTAAGTGCCTTTGTTTGAGGATTTTGTGATACTCCACCAAAAATAACTGCACTTTTAAGATTTATATATTTACCATAGCATTCAAAGCTTTCTCCTATTTGAATAGCAAGTTCTCTAGTAGGGGCTAATACCAATGCTCTAATAGTTCTAGGATTTTTATTAACCTTCTTATCCTTAGAAAGATTTTGTAATACAGGAACTGCAAAGGCTGCTGTTTTTCCAGTACCAGTTTGTGCACAACCAACCAAATCTTTTCCATCTAATATATAAGGAATAGATTTTTCTTGTATTGGGGTAGTTTTTTTATATCCTTCTTCTTTTAAAGCTTTTTGAATAGGCTTAATTATCTCTAAATTTTCAAATAACATTTTTTCTCCTTTATCTTTTGCAATTACAAATTTTAGTTTTATTTATATTATTTAAACTATTTAACAAATTACAATACACATTATTATAACATATCCTATTAACTTAATTTCAAACCATAATCTAAAATAAATTTATTAAACTAAAAGCTATTCACCATTTTGAAAGTTATTTATATAATTCTGGCTTTTTACTTTTTTATAACCTAATAATACCGCTTTTAATTCGTAAACATTGTATTTTGATCATAATTATTGAAACTATGTTGTATAAATATATTGCCTATCGCGTCTTCTCATTTTAGAGGCCCTCCTCATTCGTAAAAACATAACGCCAAATAAGCGAAAGGACAGTAATCCCACAAGTTGTACCGGTGGGGATTGCTATCATAGATACATCAAACAGAGCACCTTACTCTATCGGGCTTGTTAGAAAAAAGTATTGGAGTCGTTCGGAGCTTCAGCTCGCTCTTTATCGGTATAGCTACGAAGGGATGACACTACCGTTATGGTGTAGCTTTCAAAAATAGAATCACGCCCTTGTTGTTGAGCCATGCGGTGTTCAACAATATTACGCCATTTGCTTACTGCATCCTCATCTTCCCAAACGGATAGGCTAAGTATTTTTCTCTCATTTACTAAACTTGAAAATCGCTCAGAGCGAATAAAGCCATCTATTTTTACCAGCTCGTATTTCAATACTTCTAAGAATTTTTCTGTAACCATAATTTACCTCCTATAATAATTAAAGCCTGATAGCTAACAACGTCTAACTCTATTGGTATCTTTGCTATTTTTATTATACTGTATTAAGTGTCTTATAACATGGAGAAGATTTAGAACATTTTATAGGATAGAGTTGTTTTAAATTGTGTTATAATAATAGAAAAAATTGTGAGGAGGGTGAAAGATGCTATACATTGACCGTGGGAGCAATATACCGATATATCAGCAAATTTATGAACAAATGAAACGGGACATTATAAGCGGAAATTTACCTGTGGAATCACGCGTCATCTCCACACGAGTGCTGGCCAGCGAATTGCAGGTCGGCAGAAACTCGGTAGAAAATGCCTATGATCAACTTAGGCTGGAGGGATATATCACAAGTATACCGGGTTCCGGGTATATCGTAAACAAGTTGGAGTTTGATTTGATTCAGGAATCACCCAAGGAGCAACGGCAAAGCAAGCTGTTGACGGAACATCTCGCAGCGTTCCCGGATAAAATCAAATACAGCTTTCAATATGGCGAGCTTGATGAAACCAATTTTCCAAAGAAACTCTGGCGGACGTATGTGGTGAACGTTCTGGATGAACCGCTGGCACATTCAATGCACAGTTACGGAGATGGGAAAGGTGATCCTCAGTTGCGCCAGCAGATAAAGCAATATCTTTATCACAGCCGGGGAGTACAATGCGAAACAGAACAGATTATCCTTTGCAGCGGTACGCAGTCTGCATTGGAGACCATTATAAGAATTTTTTCAGGCAAGAAAACCGTAGCGATGGAAGAACCATGTTATGACGGTGCAAGAGCAGTATTTCAAAGCAACGGCTTTAAAATATTGCCTGTTCCGGTTCGTGAAGACGGCATTGATTTACAAAAACTTTCGTCACAATCGATTCCAATGGTTTATCTCTCTCCCTCACACCAGTTCCCGACAGGTGCGGTTATGCCTATTCATAACCGGATGGAGGTATTAAATCTTGCACGCCAGCGAGACATGATGATTATTGAGGATGACTACGACAGCGAGTTTCGGTACAAGGGAAGACCCATTCCGTCACTGCAATCTATTGATCAAGCTGGGCGCGTGATCTATGTTGGGACTTTTTCTAAGGCTTTATCACCGGGGCTGCGAATATCCTACTTGGTGTTGCCAACTTGGCTATTAGCTGCTTATCAGGAGAAATACAGAGGATATCAATGCACGATTCCGCTGATTGAGCAAAAGGTACTCCTGCATTTCATTCAAGACGGGCATTGGGAAAAACATATCCGCAGAGTTTGCCTGAGTCAGAAAAGAAAGCATGATACCCTGATTGCCGCTATCCAGCAGATCATAGGCGACCGAGTTCGGGTTTACGGTCATCATGCCGGATTGCACATATTACTTGAGTTTGTGGATGGACAGCAAGAGGACACTCTTGTACAAAAAGCTATGCGCTATGGTGTTCAGGTACGTCCGTTATCTCCATTCTGGCTGGAAAAAGGCCGTTATTCGGGCAATGCTGTCGTGCTGGGATATGGAAAGATAAAAGAAAAAGATATTGTACCTGCGGTAGAGCTTTTAAACAAGGCATGGTTTGAAGAGTGAATAGAACCGCATACACCGGGGTTTTATAACTGAAACTTTTAAAACAGAAGCTTGCTGTACCTCGAATTGAATATCCAAAATTGAGAAGAAAGTTACCAAATGCCTATGCTAAAATTGTAATGGATGGAGGTGATGTTTTGTATTTTGAATATGGCCGCGAAGAAACTGAATTTTTAAAAAGCCGCGATGAATTGCTGGGGGTGGCAATTGACCGAATTGAGCATATATACCGGGCAGTCGATAGCGATCTTTTTTCTTCTGTCGTTCATCATATCATCGGACAACAAATCTCCACTAGGGCGCAAGCGACAATCTGGAAAAGACTAGAGGATAGGTTGGAAATTGTCTATGCTGATGCTATCTGCTCTCTTGAATTAGTAGAACTTCAAAAACTGGGTATGACATTTAGGAAGGCAGAAAACAATCTCCGTGAATGTTTTCTGCCATGAATATTCTAACTGCTTTTCTCTCCAAAATTAGCTAATGCCTTATCATTTCCCGGAGTACGCTCCTTTGCATTTTTGCGCGACAGAAAATACATCGAACACAGTACCATATGCGTCAAAAGCTACACCTTTAATCATTTAAAATCCTCCTTTGTACTAGGATACCACAAGCATTATTATTTGTGAAAGGATGGGTAGACCCCTAGAAAATTAAACGGCTATTCCTTTATCTACGGCGTTTTCCTGTAAAATCATTTGAGCAAACCCGAAAAACACAGGTCTTAGAGAGTGCTTGAGAAGGGAAATTATATTGCGCATCGATTTTGTCAAGATGCTGGAGAATGCGAGTGAGCGCATGTGACTTACCTGTTTCATCTTCAATAAATTCTACATTTCCACTGCCCATTACGCTGTCAAACCTCCAACTGTACGCACAAGGGTTTTCCGGTGTTGTTTTGATCAGTTCATTTACACAATCCATTTGAAAATATACTGCTGGATTTTTTCTTAAAATATCCATTTTTCTGCCTTCCATGGCACTATGAAGATACAAGATTAAGTCATGGCCTTCGCGGTCATACCCGAAGTTAAGCGCTACAACATATGGCTTGCCTTCATCCACCATACCAACATGAACAGCACTACAATTTTCAATAACTTGGAAAATCTCGTTGATATCTCTTATTTCTCTTTCTTTTCGTCTCATACCATTGCCTCCTTTAATATTTACACCACATTACATACAGATAAATTCTAAATTGTACCACATATATTTTTAATTATATTACAAAACCGTCACTATGCTAAGAGCCGGAATGAACTTCTATTTAGGATACAGTTGCAAAATAATATGGGTAACATTATCAGTTAGTTAAATATAAAACTTACTAAATGCAAAACTGTATCCTATAAAAATACCAATACCGTCTCTTATCAAGGGGACGGTATTACTGTATAATTGTTTATTATCTACAAAAAAATTTCTTAATACTATAACAAAATGCTTTCTGATTAAAAGCGTAGAAAAGATGTACGATTTCATAATCAGAGATAGAGTGGAAGCGGAGTTGAATCGATGAACTGGTATGGAATTGCAATAGGAATCGGATCGTTTTTCATTATTGGTATATTGCATCCAGTGGTGATTAAAGTAGAGTATTATTTTGGCAAAAAGGTGTGCCCCGCATTTTTATTGCTTGGGATTGATTGTAATGTTGTATCCCTAACAGTAGGCCATATAGTGATATCTGTTATGTTGGCTGTTTTGGGATTTCCCCTGTTTTGGAGCATCGGAGAACTACGTCAACAGAAGGAAAGGGTGAAAAAAGGATGGTTTCGAAAAAATCCCAAGAAGAAATAATTAAATATGAGCGCAGATCCAAATTAGTGAAATTTATTTACCTCACCGTGGGGCTGGTATTTTTGGGAATTGGACTGCTAGGTGTAGTGCTACCGGTTCTTCCTACAACGCCATTTCTACTAATCACTACTTATTGCTTTGCGAAAGGGTCTTCCCGGTTCCATCACTGGTTTTGTAATACCCATATCTATCAGAAGTATATAGACAACTATATAAAGGAAAGAGCGATGACGCTTAAAGCAAAGCTTTCAATTTTAATATTCGCGTCCACCTTTATGATGATTGCATTTGCGACGATCCGTATTTTACCTGCGAGATGTTTTCTCATTGCAGTCATGCTCTTTCACTGGTGGTACTTCTTTTTTCGTATTAAAACAAAATAGCTAACTACAGGAGGATATTGATATGCAATACAGAATGAAAACTCACCCTTTATCAGAAGAACGGTTGAATTATTTATTGTCAAGAGTACAAACGGGCAGCTTGGCAACCCTCAATGCAGACGGTACCCCATATAATACGCCAGTTCACTTTGTCCATATAAATGAGTGCATTTATGTGCATGGGCTGCCGAAGGGACAAAAGATTGACAATATCATTCGTAACAGTAAAGTAGGATTTACCATGTATGATATGCAGGAGCTCCTGCTTGATGCAAACGATAAGCCCTGTGATACGAATACAAAATATGAGAGTGCAATTGCAACAGGAAGCGCCGCTTTGGTGGAGGACATGGGAGAGAAAAAAATGGTGCTACAGAAAATTGTGGAAAAATATACTCCCCATTTGATGGACGCACCACTTCCCGAAAATATGGTCCGAGGTACTGCCGTAATACGAATCAGCATTGCTGATTTGACGGGCAAGTATTATGAATGATCTCTTTTTATAAATATTCGCCCTCGCACAGCAAATAGCAAAAGCGAACGCCAGACACAAATCCATTGTCTGGAATTCGCTTTTTCCTAAATACAGATAAGTTTAGCTACTACAAACTCATCTGAAACCATCTGAGCTTGTATAGAGATATGAATACGTTCCATGGTATCTTCTTTCGGCATGGGATGCAATTTCAATATTAGGGTACAGCAATCCATCAATCTCTGTGTATTCAAATTCAAACTTTACCATAGAGCAAATCCTCCAATAAAGATTATTTCAATTCATCAGTCATCGTTTGGCTATAGACTAAACAATTATGATTATGATTTTCGTAAACATCCTTATTGGAGGACTGCTAACTATCTAGTCTTTTTTATAAACTATTCAAACTTCCAGCTATATCCGTTAATGGCTGTTATTTCCAATCTATACCATCCATCGTTAGGAATTTTAATACTATTCGCATAAGTTCCTTGTCCAATTTCATTTATAAGTAACGACCCTTCCAGTTTAGCTATAACATTTTCTGCATCCTCATTTGGTACACTTATTTTAAATGTATTTACTCCTTCTTTAAGATATACAGACCAAACATTGTAGTTGTCTGACTGTGTTATTCTTTTAGGCTTATATTTTTCAGCTTCAGCTTTAGCTTTTTCAGCTTCAGCTTCCGCATTAGCTTTATCTTGGGCTGCTTGCATAGCATCATTTTGTTTTTCACATTTATTTTTTAAACTAATTAATTCTTTATTATTAGGATCATTTTTTAAACCTTGATCTATAAAAGAAAGTGCATTGCCAAATTCATTATTTGATGCTTCTTTATTAGCTTTTTCTATCATATGTTTGGTCAAAAGTGGCTTACTCTCTTCAATTTTCTTTATTGCTTCTTTATAATTTTGTGTATCTTCTTTTGGTATTTTACTAAATAGATACATTGCAGATTCATAATTTTTATTCTTAAAACTATCCATACCTTCATTAAAATTATTGCTTGATTCATTTAATATTTTTGCTTTAGATAAATTTTTTCTAACACTTTTTATATCTTTAAACATTGGTGAAAGACTTAACGCATCATCATATAATTCAGCAGCCTTTTTATAATTTTTACTGTCAAAACATACATTAGCTTCAGTGACTAATTTAGAAAATTTAAGTTCATTATTCATAATTGGTATTGTAATAGCTACTATTAATGCAAAAAATAATATTGTAAATAATATTATTTTTTGTTTTTTAGTTTTCTTAATCCCCATATATGTCCTCCTAATTATAAGTTTGATATATTATATATTTTGACAAATAAGTATAAATTCCTTCAAAAAAGAAATAATTGGTGGATTTTATTTAGATAAAGATATTATTTTGTATATTTTTAGTGCTTCTATTGAAGAACTTTCGGATACATATTATCTTTACATTCATGCAGTTAGAAAAATAATATATAGAAAATAATAAACAATACAGAATTAATTGGTATATTTAATATTTCCATATAACTTGATACTCTATATATGAGTTTTATAATTTTAAATATTATATTTTTTAAAATTATAAAACTCATACTATAAAAAAGTATAGTGTGAATAACTAAATAATATTCTACACTATATTTTAAACGAGAATTAATTAAAATGGATTTCTTACATGAATACACAAAGGACAGATTACATTTACCTGGATTTCATTGGCATCCAGATCATAAAACAACTTGTATTATTAATATCCATGGAATACTTGATCACATACTGGAAAACTATATTGCAGAAGACCTTGGAAAAGCCTGTATAGAAAATAGTTATGGTTTTCTATTTGGTCATAATCGAAGTTATGGTACTATTAATGACATAAGTACTAACATTGTGGATAAAAATGGTGATATACAAACCAAAAGATTTGGAACTACATTTGATGTATTTGAGGATTGTGTTTACGATATACAATTATGGATAGATACTGCAAAAAAATTAGGTTATAAAAATATTATTTTAATGGGACATAGTATGGGATGTCATAAAGTAATTTACTACCTTTCAAAGCATAAGGTAAAAGAATTGAAGGGTGTTATATTAGTATCCCCACCGGATTTTGCTGGTATGGAAAAAGTATACCCAAACTATAAAAATATGCTAAATGAAGCGCAAAACAATATTGCTAATGGTCATCCAGAAAAGCTTCTATCATCCTTAGTTTGGGGATTTCTTCATTTAAGTTCTGGTGCCTTCTGCAACTTTTTTAAAAATGAAAATCTATCAGAAACATTACCTATAATAGAAAATCCACAAGTTTTTAAATAATTATCAAATATTAACGTTCCTATACTTGCTACCATGGGTTCCAAGACAATATTATCATTTGTTCTGCTAAAGAGCATTTACGGCTTTTAAAATCAAAGGCAACAGGATGTACAAATTTTTCATATAAAATAATTAACGGTGCTAATCATAGGTATATGAATAAAGGTATAGAATTAACAAATGAAATAATTAATTGGGCTGAAAAAATAAAGAGTAAATAATAAATTTTAAAGAGAACCGTAACACAGTTCTCTTTAAAGTTTTGTATTTAATATTTTTAAAAAATTCTTTAACACACTACATTGTAATTTATATTTTAAGTTAGTTAATTACAAATGCAATGAGTATTATTTAGAACATTTTAAAGTTTCTTTTTTTATTCTTTTCAATACTTTTTTAGATCCTCTTTTAATATCTTTTTCTAACTTTCTTTCCTTATAACTTATAAATAACTGATTTAGATCATACCCTTCTGGATAAAGATCACTTGCCTTTAATTCTAATTTTATTCTTTTATAGTTAACTTCAATAAACTCCTTATTGTATAGTATAGTCACATTATTTAATCTATCT
Source organism: Clostridium sp. CTA-1 (assembly GCF_054768215.1). Lineage (NCBI taxonomy): Bacteria > Bacillati > Bacillota > Clostridia > Eubacteriales > Clostridiaceae > Clostridium > Clostridium sp. CTA-1. The sequence goes on along the minus strand of NZ_BAAAAP010000002.1, from coordinate 54,033 downwards.
CTTTCTTTATATACAATAGCTAATTCATTATTTTCTAAAAGAATAACCTTATCGCCTACAGAGTAGTCATAAAAATCTTCCTTTGCTTGTAACTCTTTATTTTTTATAATCTTGCTGTCTTGTATTAAATTATAATTATAACTTTTTGTATCCATATATTTTCTTGCTCTATCAATAATTGAATCATATAAGCCCATCTTTTTAGAAATATATAAAGCATTACTATCTCCTACTTTTCCTATGCTAAGTTTATATAATGGTTCTAAAGTTTCTTTCTCAAACTCCATAGCTGCATTCTCAAAATCAGGATGTTCTTTTGAAAAGTTTTTTATTTCTCCATAATGAGTAGTTGATATAGTTATAGAGCCCTTGTGATACAATTCTTCTAATATTGCAATAGCCAAAGCAGACCCCTCATTTGGTTCTGTTCCGCTACCGATTTCATCAAACAATAATAGTGTTGATTTTGTACTTTCTCTAATTATTTCAGCTAGATTTTTTACATGAGATGAAAATGTACTTAATGCATTTTCAACACTTTGATTATCACCAATATCAACAAATAACTTTTTAAATACTGAAAATTCTGTTCCTTCTTTAGCTTCTATGTGAAATCCAGATTGGATTGCTAATGTTAGAAGCCCAATTGTCTTTAATACTATTGTTTTACCTCCTGCATTTGGCCCTGTTATTATTAATCCTCTATAATCTTTTCCAATTTCAAAGTCTAAAGGTATACTATCTTTAATAAGAGGATATTTCCCTTTAATTATTTTTATATATCCATAATCATTTAATTTAGGTTTAATTCCATTTATTACTTTACTATATTTAGCTTTTGCCCAAATCATATCATATTCAGATATAACATCAACATTCATCTTCAGATCTTTTATTCTTTCAAAAATCATCTCTGTTAAAGTAGCTAGGATTTTGTATTCTTCCACACTTTCTTCTGCTTTTAATACTGTTAATTCACTTGTATACTTTGAGATAACATTTGGCTCCATAAACACTGTTGTTCCCTTTGAAGATGTTTCAACGATAGTTCCCTCTACTTTATTTTTATGTGCTGTCTTAATTGCAATGGTATGTTTTCCATCACGCTGACTAATAAAGAATTCTTGAATATACTCTTTATTTGCACTATTTTTAAGGAACTTATCTAATTTTTCCTTTATCTTACCTTCACATATATCAATATTTCTTCTTATTTTTTTAAGTTCCTTACTAGCATTTGAGTCAACTACACTACCTCTAATTGATCTATTTATTTCCTCTTCAATATAACTCAAATCACAAATATTCTCTCCATAAGCACTCAATGTAGGCGCATATCCCTCTTTGTCTTTTATGAATAACTTAACCTTCCTGCATCCTCTTAAAAAATTTGACATCATAGTCAAATCAGTGGGTTCTAAAGATGCTCCTTTTTCAATTTTTTCGATAAGAGGTAATACATTGAAAATGCCCTCTAATGGTATATTATAAGAGGCATCTAATAATCTTCTTCCCTCAGATGTTTCATCTAGTCTTTGATTTACAATATTTATATTACTACTAGGTTCTAATTTGTCTATCAATCTTTTTCCTAAGCCGCTGACGCAATATTCTTTTATCATTTCTTTTAATTCATAATAATGTAATTTTTCTAATGTTTCTTTATTCATCTCAATGATCTCTCCTTGTATTTTTTATTACAATACAAGTCTACGAAATCTTGATAGATTTCTATTTTTATATAATAAAAAAAGCTATGGATACTCCCACAGCTTAAAATTCAACAATTAATAAAGGTAATATATTACCCCTTTAAAGTAAATTCGTGGACTTGTATCTTTAATAGTACAAATTAATTCCATAACAAATAAAAGGTATAAAACCCCTATTTTTTAGAATTAATATTAACTTAACTATTTTAGATACTAGACACTCACAAAATTCCCTCTCTTCTTTTGAAATCTATCTTAAATATAATATACATTAAATCCAGTCTAATTGTCAATTTTATTATATATAGTTATACCAATCTTTTTAATCTTTATTATTCATCTAATATTAGTAAAATCCATTTATTTATGACACCATGCACAGTTTTTCTTTAACTGAGTTTTTTATAAGTAAACTAACAGTCATTCCCAAAAGAATGTCTCTCTACTTGACTTATAAATAGATTATAGCTTTAAAAACTTAGATTTTCCTATGACATAAGTATATCAAATCCTTGGATTAATTCTATCTCAACACCATTAGGATCTTTTATGAATGCAAACTTTTCCCCACTTGGAACTTCTATTGGACCACGTATGAGCTCTACTCCTTTATCCTTTAGTTCATCTAAAGTTATTTCTAAATCTACAACTCCTATACCGATTGATACAATTGATTCTCTAATATCGTCATCCTTGGAAGTGTTTTGATACTCAATCAATTCAATTAGTCCTGAATCTTCATCTTTCAAAAAAGCTATAGTCACCCCTTCCATAGGATTGAATCTTTTTATCTCTATAAATCCTAAAATTTCTTTATAAAACTTTAATGATTCATCTAAGTCTTTTACAGTAATTGTATTAAACCTAATATTCATAATTTCTCCTCCACATTAAATTATTTTTATATTAACTACAATTCTACTTCCTCTTATATTATCCTTTTAACTAGCTTAGAAATAAATAACAATAATATTAAAGAAAATAATAGGCCAATAATAAATCCAATTATAATTTACAATAAAAAAATTCAAACTATTTATAATACGGTTCACTGTAATTGATATAAGGTAAACTATATTAATAAGAAATAATAAATTTTTAATAAAGCCTTTGGACTAGAGAGTCCCTCTGCAACTCTAATTATATAAAATTCAAGAAATGAAAAATTTATTAAGTACATTATACGAGAGACATAGCTATTCTTTACCCTAATTTTAAGAAGATGAAAACATTACAATTGGTAATTATTAGATAATTATAAACATGACAAGTGTTTTAGTACGTTGTACACTATATATAAGAATAAATGTATAGTGAGAGTTTGGTGCTTAGAATACATTCTCTCACTAAAAATAAAAGATGGGGTGTATTATATGTTAACTTGTGATACAAAAAGATTAGAAGATAAAATTATTACTTTCAGCAACTTCGGTACTACAGGAAATGGTGGAATAACAAGATTATCTTTATCTAAACCCGCCCTTGAAGCAAGAGCAGAATTTTCAAAAAGAATGAATAAACTAGGGGCAACTATAACAACAGATGATATGGGAAATATGTATGCTACTTTTAAAGGATCTGAAGAAAACCTTCCCTATATTTCAATGGGATCACATTGTGATTCAGTAGTTCAAGGTGGAAATTATGATGGCATTTTAGGAGTACTTACAGCGATGGAAGTAGCTGAAACTATAGTTACAGAAAAAATTCCACATCGTCATCCAATTACGGTTATGATTTGGACTAACGAAGAAGGCGCTCGTTTTGACCCTGCTATGATGTGCTCTGGTGTTATTACAGGTAAATTTGATAAAACAAAAATGTTACATTCAAAAGATATAAATGGTATATCCTTTGGTGAGGCACTAGATGCAAGCGCATATAAAGGTGAAGAAAAAAACAGAATAAATCCTAAAGATTATATGACTCTTATCGAACTTCATATTGAACAAGGTCCAGTTCTAGAATCTTCAAAAGTAGATATAGGTGTAGTAGAAGGCGTTGTAGGAATGGTAAACTATGAATTTGAATTTATTGGTCAAGCTGGTCATGCTGGAACAGTTCCACAAAAAATGAGAAAAGATGCTCTTCTAGCAGCTTCTGAGGCTATTCAATATTTGCATAGAGAACTTGATAAACTTGATGATAAATTAGTGTATACCACAGGTAGAATAAACTGTTTTCCTAATATACATACAATTATACCGTATAATGTTAAGTTCACACTAGATGCAAGACATCAAGAAGCAAAAGTAATAAAAAAAGTTGTTGAAATCATCGAGAATATACCGAAAGAATTAGCAAATTGTAAAGTCAGCTATAAAAAATTATGGTCTCGTAAAACTGTTAGATTCAATAATGAATTGATTAATTTCGTAGAGAAAAATGCTAATCTTTACGGTTACTCTAATATGAGAATGTATAGCGGTCCCGGTCATGATGCCCAATTCACAGCGTACATGTTACCTACAACTATGATTTTTGTTCCAAGCATTGGGGGGCACAGCCATTGTGAAATAGAAAAAACCTCTCTTGATAATTGTTTAAAAGGAGCTAATGTGCTGCTCCAAACAATTTTAGATATAGATAAAAAATAAATATTAACTTATATGCAATCCTAGTAACAATGAAGTTATCCCTAGGATTGCATATTTATATTTGTTAATTTCAAGTTCTAAAAGAAACTTTTAAATACAACATAAATAAAATTAAATCTTTATACTTGTTAGCCTCAAGCTCTATAATAAAACTTCTACAAAAGAAAATCTAATAAGACATATCTTTATTATTATGTTTTCTCTTAAAAATTAACAAATTTATACATTCCATTTCTTAATCATCTAAACTTAAAGTATAACTATTTCTTGTCCAAGTAATTACTTCCTTCACTCTCTGCAAATTTACTAAATAGGATCTATGACATCTAAAAAATCCAAAATATCTTAATCTTTCCTCTAAATCAGTAAGAGAAACACTACAAGAAAACTTGTCCCCTCTAATATTTAAATTACTAACTCCTTGTTGGCTTTCTATGTAATCAATCTCTATAGGATCGAATAATAAAATTCTTTCATCTAATTTGGCAGGAATTTTTTTCTATTTTGTATACTGGCTTTTTATCCAAAACCTCTTCTCTCTCATTCTTAGCTTCCTCTAAGCCATTATCTAACTCTATTAACCCTTCATCATTTAATCTATAGGCCTTTTCACTAAGCATAAGTGTATCCTTAAATACCACAGATGTAATCAAAATAGCAGTGTCCTTAGCCTTTAGCTCCTCTATATTTTCCATTATCACTTTAGCACCATCTCTATCCATATTAAGAATTGGCTCCTGAAATATTAGAAATTTGGGCTGCTTTAATATTTCACGCCCAAAGCTTAATCTTCTTTTTTGGGAGTAACTTAAATTCTTTATCTTTTTATTCCCAAGGTCTAACAATGCAAGTTTTAACATTACTTCTTTATAATCCAACTTTGTACATAAAAGCTCTGCAAAAAACTTCATATATTCACCTATGGTCATTCTATCATAAAAAGCATCTTCCCTTTGCACAATACCAATACTAGCAATATTACTCCTAACATAATCTAAATTTTTTATATCTTCTATATATATTTCGGCCTTAGCTGGTATATCTCTTCCCAAAATTAAATCTATTAGTAAATCGCTTATGTCATTGTTACACTCTATACTTATAGAACTGCCTTTATCTATATTAATATCCTTTATTACATTATTTTTATGTTTTTTATATAAGTCCTTAATTTTCAGCATATTGAACATTCTTCCATTCTTAATATCCTTATTTTATCATAAATAGAGTTCTTAGATTTAAAGGGAGTTTTACTCCTCCTAAAAGTTAGAAATCATTATCCAGGTACGTAGCCGCTCTTTACTCTTAACTTTAAGAAGATAGGAGTATTAGAGCGTGTAGTCATCAGATAAAAGGAATAAGCTGATTTAAAATATTTTATAAGTATCCACTTGTAACTTACAACTAACAAATCTAAACCAGTTGGAATCCAGTTCTGTTACGAGTATATGACAGGCTATATGAGTAGAAAATAATAAACTTATGTTATAATAATTTTATTACATCAATTTACAATTACATTATGTAAAAAGAAAAAGGTGAATACTTTTGAATAGTATAAAATGTGAACGTAGAATATATGATTATAAATTTAATACACATTCTCATTCATATGCTCAATTAATTTTACCCATTCATGGAGTGCTTTATATAGAAACTAATTATAAAAAACTACCATTAGAAGATGAGCACTTGTTTTTTCTTCCTCCAGATTGTAAACATACCTTTGGAGCTAATAAGAGTAATGAATTTTTGGTTTTAGATATACCTACTAATATACTTAATAAATATGATATGGAAAAAATGGTAGGTGGAAAGGAATTTTTGTTTGATGATAAATGGGAAGCTATAAGATATTTATTGTTAAATGAAGCTGCCAATAAAAAAAGTTCTAGTTCCATCAATGACTTATTCCTATACTGTTATCATTTTATTACGGATGAAAGCATACCTGATTCTATAAAATATATTAATGAACATTTTACAGAAGATATAGATTTAAAAAAATTAGCAGCTATTGAGCATTACAATATTAGTTATTATAGTGAATGGTTCAAAAATAAAATGAAGATCTCCCCTGTTGAGTATATACAAAATCTTAGAGTGAAAAAAGCAAAAGAATTTCTCTTGAATACAGACTTAACAATTCTACAAATTTCCCAAATAGTGGGTTATGACCATAATTCATCATTTACTAGAGTATTTAAGCATTTAGAAAAAACATCACCTACTGAATTTAGAAAAAAATCAAAAAATAAGCTAAAAACTATCTAGATTTTAGAAAAGACTTATCTATCCAAAAAGCTATAATAGAATAAAGGAAGGTGTTTTTATGGTTAATTTTGAGGATTTTATGAAATTAGACATACGAGTTGGAGAAATTATCAAAGTAGAATTTTTTGAAAAAGCAAAAAAGCCTGCTTATAAGCTATTGGTAGATTTCGGTAACGAAATTGGTATAAAAAAATCCAGTGCCCAGATTACTGAATGTTATAAAGAAGAAGAGCTTGTAGGTAAACAAGTTTTAGGAGTGGTAAATTTTCCTCCAAGACAAATTGCCGATTTTATGTCAGAGGTACTAGTATTAGGCATTTATTCTACACAAGGAGTGGTATTAATTCAACCACAACAGCCTGTTAAAAAAGGTGATAAGTTAGGTTAATACATAATTTTATTAATAGATAAACCAAGGACTTACTTTATAGCAGTAAGTCCTATTTCATTAAAACTATATAGATTTAGCCATTCTTCTACATATGGTTTTATAGCCTTTTTTCTCATATAAATTTAAAGCACCTTTATTAAATTCCCAAACATAAATCTCTATCTCTCTAATTCCTCTAGATTTCAAATCCTTTTCAGCGTATTCAATTAACCTACTTCCAATGCCATATCCCCTATAATAATTATCTACTATAAGCTTATCTATTAATGCATATTCTCTACTCTTAAATACTGGATTATCTTTTTCTATAATAGTTATTACCTCTAATGCACCTATTATCTTTTTTTCATCTTCCGCAATATAAAAATTATAATTTTCACTTGATATAACCTTACTTACATAATCCATTAATATATATTCATCTATATTTTGATTAAATACATTAGTTACATTTTCACTATGCATATCCTGCAAATTTTTAAATAATAAAACCAATTCATTTACATCATTTGCATTAGCTTCTCTAAAATTCATTTTAAATTCCCCCTTTATAAGGATTAAATTTATAATTTTGCCATTGTTATAAATAATTTTTTATAATTACTTAACAGAATGTAAATTTTTATGATAGAACTTCTGTTTTTTTTTATCCCAAGTATTTTTTCTAGAGAATATTTAAATATATTAACTTGTTTTTCTAACTTATTTCTATCCATATCTAAATTAAATCTATTTAACATTAATCCATCAAAAAATGATATGAAATATATGGCAATTGAATTAATACACATTTGTGGATAAAATTCTTTCCTTTCTATTCCAGCTTCAATTATATTTTCAATTTTCTTTTCTAGCCTATTGTGTCTATCTTTTATATAGGTAAATTTATCTTTATGATTTTTATAATTTAATGATATAAAAAATTCTGTTTTAGCAAGAGTTAGAGTTCTATCTATTTTACATATATTATCTAGCATACCTTCGATCCATATCATTAGTTGATTCCATATGTTTTCATTATCGCTAAAATCTAATGACTTTATATCTTCACAATCATCTAATTTAAGAACTTCTAAAAATACATCATCTCTATTTTTAAAGTATGAATATAAAGCCCCTCTAGAAATTTTAGCCTCATCCATAATATCTTGCATACTCGTTCTTAAATATCCATTTTTCACAAAAACATTTCTAGCAGAATTTAATAATTCTTTTCTTTTTTCATATTTATAATTTTCACTTACTTTTGGTGACATCTACTCTTCTCCTTATTTAAATTTCTTAATTATATGTTTAACTATACACTGCTGTCGTTTTTATGTTATTATTTAATATATCGTTATTTTTATTACTTGTCAAATAAAAATAACTWTTTTTTATCAAATAGTATTAAACTAAAATAATAAATTTATATTTAGGAGGAATTATGAAGTATATTGATTTTAATAATTTTGAAAGAATAGAGCATTATAAATTTTTTAAAAATGTTGATAATCCACAATTTAATATATGCATGAATATTGATGTAACAAATTTTTTGAGATTTGTAAAAAGCAATAAAATATCATTCTATTATAGTATTATCTATGCTTCTACACATGTGATGAATGAAATAGAAGATTTTCGTTATAAAATGAGAGATGGAAAAATCATTCTGCATGACTCTTTACAACCATCATTTACAGATATAGAATCTAATAAAAATTTATTTAAAATTGTTACCTTACCTCTTAAAGATAATATTATAGAATTTTCAAATTCTGCAAAGGAAGCTTCAATAAATCAAAAAGAATATTTTCCAAAAGTAGCTGAGAATCAAGATAAACTAATATACTTTTCTTGTATACCTTGGATATCCTTTACTAGTATTTCAAATGAAATTGTAATGAATAAAGAAGATTCTATACCTAGAATCTCCTTTGGAAAGTATTTTAAACAAGATAATAAAGTTTTGTTACCATACTCTGTACAAGTAAACCACATGCTATTAGATGGTATCCATGTTGGTAAGTATATTGAAAAATTACAAAACTTTATTAATGAGTTTAAATAATACTTTAATTTTATATATAATACTACCCTTCTAAAAAATCATCCAGAAAGATATTTTATTGTTTACATCTTCACTGTTAATACAGAAACAATACGTGCTTTAAAACAAAACAATTGGAAAGTCTTATGACTTTCCAAATTTGTTATATAAAATATTTTAGATTAAACCATTTTTCTTCATTTATATGCTCCTTTTCATTATTCTTTTAAATCTTCCACCTTTAAAACAATTACTTCTTTATACTGTATAAAATTTAAAGAACTTATCTTTCTTATCTAAAAGTTCTTTAAAATTTCCTTTTTCAACTATTTGCCCGTTTTCCATATATATTATCTCATCATATAAACTTAATAATTGTTCACTCATTTTATGAGTAATAGTAATTAGGGTCAGATTTTCTATACTTAACAGTTTACTTTCTATATCATAAGCTGTTTGCATGTCTATAGCAGAAGTACCTTCATCTAATACAAGTATTGGTGTTTGTTGAATTAGCGCTCTAGCGATTGCAATTCTTTGCCTTTGTCCCCCTGAAAGATTATTACCATTTTCTCCAACTAAATAATTTAACCCATTAGTTGTTTCCTCTATAAATTTATTTGCACCACTTAAATTTAAAACATTATTTATCTGTTCTTTCGAGAATTCCTTATATAGGCATATATTATCTTTTATAGTTTTATCAAACATATATACATTTTGATGTATAATGGAAATCATTTTGTTTAACTGTTCTATATCTAAATTCTTAATGCTGTTTCCATCAAATTTTATATCTCCACTAAAATCAGAATAATACCCAAGCATTAACTTTATTAAGGTAGATTTACCACATCCACTTCCTCCTACTACTGCATATTTTTTATTTCTATCTATTTTTAGACTTATATTATCAACAGCGGGTCTTCCAGCGCCATAATTAAAATATAAATTTGATATCTCTAAGTTATTATTAAAATAAGGTTTATCCTTACCCACAAAATCAGTATCTTCATAATTAGAAAAATCATCAATTCTCTTAATTATAGGTTTAACACTATTAAGTTTCGGAACATTACTCATTATCATTATTACAGGTTGTACAAAAGTAGCGGAAAGCTGAACAATAGCAATAAGCATTCCCATAGTTAGATCACCTTTTATAACTAAATATGCTGATAAAAATATAGCTACAAATTGTGTTCCAAGCCCTAATATTTGAGATAGTGATTCATTTATTACAAATATCTTATCCGCTGTAAATTTTGCATTGGATAAATTATTATTCTCCTCCTGAAACTCTTTAGTTATATTGTCTCTTAAATTATATGATCTAATAACATCATATCCTAAAAATATATCCTTAAGTTTAGAAGTAAAAAATGATAATCTGTTTGAAAGCTCTAATTGCTTATTTTCTAAAGTTTTTCCAAATATACTTGGCACTATAAAAATTAATAACATACTTATAAAGATCCCTAATGTAACCAATGGGCTTAAGTATAATAAGAGAATAACTGTTACACCAAACATAACACTATATTGAAGAATTAAAAGTAATGGAACAACATAGTTCTCTTCTATTAATTTCATATCATTTGTTAATACTGAGATATAATCAGCTGTATTTTTTGAATTAAAATCCTTATAATTTCTTCTAAGTATACCGAAAAATACTTTATTCCTTAGCATTTTTAATAAATTTCTAATAAACATCTTACTTAAAATATCATATACGAAATATAGCAATCCTATGAGAATACCATATCCTACTGAATATATTAATATCCTTTTAAAGCCATCCATATTCCCAATAGTAACATAATCTATAGTAGTTTGAATAAATAATGATAACCCTACCATAGCTGCTGATGATATTATGCTGAATATAATAGTTAATAGTAATAGTAGTTTATTTCTTTTAATACATTCTCTCATAACAACTCTCCTAATCTAAATCAACTTAATTATATAATCATCTAATTAATTAGATGATTATATAATTCATGTTTTTATGATATTACTAAATTAGATATTTGTCAAATGATTTAGATATATTTCTAATTTATTCTAATAAAAAATCTCCCAGTTCTACTGAGAGATTTTTTTATAATAATGTATTATTAAGTTCATCTATAAAATTTTTTAATCCAGTTTTATTTAAATGATAATATATCTTACCCTGCTTCTTTTCTACAACAACCATACTACATTCTAATAATGATCCCATATGATATGAAACTGTAGCTGGAGTAAGCTTTAAAGCTTCAGCTATTTCCAAGCTATATTTAGGGCCAACTTTCAAAAGTGATATTATTTCTAATTTACTTTTATCGCTTAAGGCCTTTAATTTTAAAACAAGCTCTCCTTTATTTCCCATGGAATAAATATATTCTTTATCTATAATTTCATATAATAAACCCATAAAGTATGTATTCTTAAACTCAAATAATGAAGTACTAAAGGCTAGAGTAGGAATTATAATAATATTACTATCATTATTTTTTATAATATTATTTAATACTTCACATTTATTTGAATTAACATATTTAATATAATTGCCTATCAATTTAGATAATGGTTTTTCAACAGCTTTGCAAGCTTGATCATATGCACTTTTGTTATCCTCTATTATCTTAATTAGAGATTTATAATACTTCTTAGGATCATTTAAAATAATCATTAACTTCCATTTAGTATTCTCTTTAAGATCTAGCTCTTTTAAAAACTCTATTATATTATTTAATGTACTAATAGAATCTATAGTCCTTTCTTCCTCAGATATCTCATTATAAACATCTAAAATTATAGATTTAAACTGATTATCTGTTATAATATCTAAAGAATCTATTAACTCTTTATTATTAATTAAAACAAAAGCAATTAGCATAAAAATAGAGGCATCATCTTCTTCGAAAAATAATACTTCATTTTCATTAATAACCTTATATTTATCAAAAGTTTTTATATATTTATCAATCACCTTAAAATTTTTCTTTAAAAATAATTCTCCATTAACTCCATTATTATTGAGTTCGTTTATTAAGAGATCAATAATTTCTTCATAATTATGACTCATATAAATCAATCCAAATATTTCACAAATGGGATCTAACTTATCAAGTATTTCAATTTTCATATTACTCACTCCCATAAATTAATTTACTAGAATATCCATATTATATCATAAAAATGAATTTAATATATTTATTCATATTACTTATATAATATATAATTATTTTATATTAACTAATAATAAATTCCATGAACAGTACTTTATTATTTAACTTATAAAAGAATTTTACAATTTCATATGTGTCTAATCTATTATAGTTTTTATAAATTATGTTATAATCAAATATAATATAATCAAACCATATATAGGTATTAAATAATAAAGAATATTTAAATGAACAATAAATATATACTTAACAAGTATTAATAAAAAAATCAAGGTGGAGTATTATGAATATCGAAAAACTTATCGAAGAGTTTGGAAAATCATTAGGAAAAACAATTTTTAATAAAAAAGAAGAATGCAGTGAAAAAATTAATATTAATCAAATGAGCTCAACAGAAATATTTAAAATAATCTTTAATAAATTATTTCATGAGGGAAACTATAATGAAGCAGAAGATTTAATTTTTTATGAATTAGAAAAGAATAGCTCCCCTGAAGTATATGAAGTTGCCATTAAATTTTATAATTCATTACTAGAAAAAAGTGATGAATATTTAGATAAAAATAATTTTCCAAGAAAAGAAATCTATCGTGGATTAGATGATATAAAAAAATTTAAAGTTAATTTATAGTTTTTAAAAAGTAATAACAGCTCTTTAAAAATGTAAGATATTTTTAAATATTTTGCATTTTTATTATGCCTTATTTTCATCTTTACAGTGGTATGACCACTTGTTTTCCTATTTTATTCTCCTATTTACTTTAAAATTCTAAATCATCATACCCAAAATCCTAATTGACCATTTTACTTTAAATATTTACTATAAGTATATATTTAAATCTTAAAACTACAATATAAAAAGTATTTAAGGAGATATAACAATGGAAAAATTATTTTTGAAAAAATTTTTAAAAAGTATATTCTCAGATACCTTTGAGGTACAATTCTGGGATGGAACAGGTGAAAAATTTGGTGAAGGAGATATAAAGTTTAAAATAATAATAAATGAACATTTATCCAAAAGTGATATTTTAAAAGATCCCTTCTTAACTTTTGGTGAAGCATATATGAATAACATTATAGACTTTGAAGGTAATATTCAAGAAGTTATAGAATCCGTATACAAAAATAAGGATAGCTTTCTGCATAAAGCTTCTCTATTTGAAAAATTGTACAAAATCACCCCACATTCTATAAAAAACAGTAAAAATGATATAAAGCACCACTATGACCTAGGTAATGATTTCTATAAATTATGGTTAGATAAAACTATGAACTATTCTTGTTCCTACTTTAAATCAAAGGAAGATTCCTTATATCAAGCTCAGCTAAATAAAGTTGATCATATCTTAAAAAAATTAAATTTACATCCAGAACAAAAATTATTAGATATAGGCTGTGGCTGGGGAGACCTTATAATAACTGCAGCAAAAAAATATAATGTTAAAGCACTTGGCATAACCTTAAGCAATGAACAATTTAATAAGGTAAATGAACGAATAAAAGAAAATCATCTTGAAGATCAAGTAGAAGTTAGATTATTAGACTACAGAGAACTATTAAAAACAGGTGAAAAATTTCATAGAGTTGTCAGTGTTGGTATGTTAGAACATGTGGGAAGAAAAAATATTCCTGTTTACATGAATGCTGTAAGTGATTTATTAGAAGAAAATGGAGTATCCCTACTTCACTGCATCACAGCCCAAACAGAAAGTGAAGCTAATCAATGGATTAAAAACTACATATTCCCTGGTGGATATATCCCCTCTATAAGAGAATTAGTTTATAGCATGGCAGAGAATGATTTACATTTAATAGATTTGGAAAGCTTACGCCTACATTACTGTAAAACCTTAGAATGTTGGGCTAAAAACTTTGAAGCTTCTTTAGATGAAGTAAAAAAATTAGGTTTTGACGATAAATTTATTAGAATGTGGAGATTATACCTCAATTCCTGTGCAGCTTCCTTCCATTATGGAGTAATAGATTTACATCAATTCTTATTAACAAAAGGATTAAATAATGAAATTCCCATGACAAGAGACTACTTATATAAATAAAATACAAACCAAAAATTATTTGATAATGACTATCACCAATGCTGTAGCATTCTATTTCTATGATATTTAGCTACTTTAAGCCAAACTTTTTCCCCTATAAAGATATAAATAATAAATATTCTCATTTAAATTTATATAAATTATGTTATAATTTATATATAATACAATTAATCCATATATAGGTATAAAAGTTTAAAATATTTAATCAAATAATAAATATTATTATAAGCATATATTTAAATATTAAGGTTATACTCTAAAAAGTACTTAAGGAGGTATAGCAATGGAAAAGTTATTTTTAAAAAAATTTTTAAAAAGCATATTCTCAGATACCTTTGAAGTAAAATTCTGGGATGGAACAACTGAAAAATTTGGTGAAGGAGATACAAAGTTTAAAATAATAATAAATGAACATTTATCTAAAAGTGATATTTTAAAAGACCCCTTCTTAACTTTTGGTGAAGCATATATGGATAAAACTATAGACTTTGAAGGTAATATTCAAGAAATTATCGAGTCAGTATATAGAAATAAAGATAGTTTTCTACATAAAGCTTGTCTATTTGAAAAGTTATACAAAATTACCCCCCACTCTATAAAAAATAGTAAAAATGATATACAGCACCATTATGATCTAGGTAATGATTTTTATAAATTATGGTTAGATAAAACTATGAACTATTCTTGTTCCTACTTTAGATCAAAGGATGATTCTCTATACCAAGCTCAACTAAATAAGGTTGATTATATCTTAAAAAAATTAAATTTACATGATGGACAAAGATTGTTAGATATAGGTTGTGGCTGGGGAGACCTTATAATAACCGCAGCAAAAGAATATGGTGTTAAAGCACTGGGAATAACTTTAAGCAATGAACAATTTGATAAAGTTAATGAACGAATAAAAGAAAATCACCTTGAAGCTAAAGTAGAAGTTAGATTATTGGATTACAGAGAACTATTAAAAACAGGAGAAAAGTTTCATAGAATTGCAAGTGTTGGTATGATAGAACATGTAGGCCGAAAAAATATTCCTCTTTATATAAATACTATAAGTGATTTATTAGAAGAAAATGGAGTATTCCTACTTCACTGTATAACAGCTCAGAAAGAATGTGAAGGCAATCAATGGATTAAAAAATACATATTTCCCGGTGGATATATCCCCTCTACAAGAGAACTAGTTTATAACATGGCAGAAAATGACTTACATTTGATCGATTTGGAAAGTTTACGCCTACATTACTGTAAAACTTTAGAATGTTGGGCTAAAAACTTTGAAAATTCTTTAGATGAAGTTAGTAAACTAGGCTTCGATGATAAGTTTATTAGAATGTGGAGATTATATCTAAATGCCTGCGCTGCTTCCTTCCATTATGGAGTAATAGATTTACATCAATTTTTATTAACAAAAGGATTAAATAATGAAATTCCTATGACAAGAGACTACTTATATAAATAAAGAGATAAAAACTGTTTCAGTATAATTGAAACAGTTTTTATTCTTTTAATATATAAAATAAGTTTTATTAATAGACACTATCAGCTATTCTAATAGACTTTTCAAAGGTTATTTAAAAAAATTATTGAATACTACTATTAAAGAAGCTTTATAAGGAGATGAAAATAATGAAAACAAAAAGCAATTTAAATCAACTTATATTTATAGGCTTTTTAGTTATGTTTTCATCTCAAATATATATAAAATTATTTGTTAATCATTTCAATATATCCTTTGGTATTATAGTTCTAATAATCCTACTATATATGATTGAAATGGATGATAAAATAATGGTGGCCATCACTTCTTCTTTTCTTGTATATATAATAAGAATCTTTGTTTATTTCTTAGAAAATAGTGAAATAAACTCTGCTCTTAAATTAGGTATAATTAATCATTTCCCAGAGTTCATATTTTACTTAGTTTATATAACTATCTACTTTATTATTATTAATATTAAAAATAAAAATTTAAATTCCCTTTTATTTAAACTCATTATCTGTGATTTTTTTGCTAATTTTACTGAAATGTCTATTAGACATACTATTTATTTAGAAAACTTTAGTCTTAATATAATAATAGGATTACTGTTTGTTGCATTCTTAAGATCAACATTAATATGGGTTATGATAAATTTAATGATTAGATATAATACTACCCTCCTAAAGAAAGAGCATACAGAAAGATATATAAAGCTATTAGCATCAAATTCTACTTTAAAAAGTGAAGTTTATCTTATGGAAAAATCTATGGATAACATAGAAAAAGTCATGGGAAAATCCTATAAGTTGTATATGGATGTAAGCCAAAAAGATTTAGATGAGGTTTTAAAAACTAAAACTATGGAAATTACAAAAGACATTCATGAAATAAAAAAAGAGTTTAATTTGATAGTTAGAGGTGTTAATGAATTAACAAATACAAAGGAACTTAAAGATAGTATGAATTATTATGAAATACTAGATATATTAAGACATATGATAAATATAGAAATTAAAAATACAAAGATAATCTTTAAAATTCGAAAGGGAGAAAATTTTAATACAATATATCATTATTATTTAATATCTATATTTAGAAATATAATTATGAATAGCATTGATTCTTTAGAGAACATAAATAATGGACTAGTATGTTTAAATCATACTTATACCAGCATTGATAATATAAGTGGACATTGTTTTGAAATTATAGATAATGGCCAAGGAATAGATAAAGAAGATAAAAAATATGTATTTAATACAGGCTTCTCTACTAAAATTGATTTTAATACAGGAGATGTGAATCGTGGACTTGGATTAAGTATAGTAAAAGATATAGTTGAAACTAAGCTAAATGGAATTGTGAAGCTAACATCTATAAAAGGAAAAGGTACTAAATTTATGATTTTTATACCCAAAGATGTTTTAGAGGGGGAAAGAATTTGAGAGTATTAATAATAGATGATGACATAAATGTTCATAAAATTCTTAATAAAATAATAAATCATGAATGCCTAGGAGAAGTAATAAAAGATACTCCCCTAAATGGGGAGGATGGAGGATTTTTAATAGAAAAAGAAAAACCAAATATTGTTATTGTAGATCTTTTGATGCCTGGAAAGGATGGTTTAACTTTAGTTAGAGAATATAAATCTAAATACCCTCATATTCAATATATAATGCTATCCCAAGTATCCTCTAAAGATATGATAGCTAAAGCCTATGAAAATGGAATTGAGTTTTATATAAGCAAACCCATAAATGCAGTTGAAGTTAAATCTGTTTTAAAAAAAGTGATTAATAGTGGTATTATGAAAAAAAAATTAGGTAATATAGACTCTATATTAAAAAAAGAGGATGAGGATACCTTTACATCTAAGATTAAAAGTATAATGAATAAATTAGGCATATTAGGTGAATCAGGATGCGAAGATATAATAAAAAGTATAGAATTTATAATTGAAAATAATTCTAAAGATACATATACTCTTAAAGAATTATTTAAAGAAATATCCGATAAACCCAAATCAATAGAACAAAGAATAAGAAGAACAGCCTTTGTAGCTTTAAATAATATTGCTAATTTAGGAATAGAAGATTATATGAATGACATCTTTGTAGAATTTTCAAATTCTATTTTTAGTTTTGAAGAAGTAAAGAAGGAAATGGATTATATAAGGGGGAAAAATTCTGAAAAAGGATCTGTCAATGTTAAAAAATTTTTACAGGGAATAACCTATTACATTAATAAATAAAGTGTATTTGAAATTGTTATAATTATAACAAAATACTTTTTGAAACTTTCCGAAACTTTTTGAAAGCTAGGCTATATAGTCTAAATAATCAATTAATTCTGAAAACTATCAGAAAAGTTGGAATCAAGGGAGGTTTCATATTGTGGAAATTGTTAAAGGAATGGGCCTATTGTTATTTACATTAGGATTATTTTCATTATTCAGCTTTAAAGCCCCTAAGGGAAGTAAAGCTATGTCAGGACTAGCAAATGCAGCAGTAGCAACTTTTTTAGTAGAAGCTATTCATAAATATATAAGTGGCGATTTTTTAAACTTTGCTTTTCTAGGTAAAGTTGGATCAGTGTCAGGATCTATGGGAGGTGTGGCAGCAGCTATTTTAGTGCCAATATCTATGGGAGCTAATCCACTTTATGCAGTGGTAGCAGGTGTAGCCTTAGGTGGATATGGAATACTTCCAGGATTCGTAGCTGGCTATATTATAGGACTTATAGCACCTATGTTTGATAAAAAATTACCAGAAGGACTGAATACTATAGTAGGAGCTCTTTTAATAGCTCCCTTAGCAAGATTTATAGCAATGGGAATAGATCCTGTAGTTAATGCTACATTAGTTAATATTGGACAAATGATATCCTTAGCTGCACAGCAATCCCCATTAGTTATGGGATTCTTACTTGGTGGAATAATGAAAGTTGTATGCACCTCACCATTAAGTTCAATGGCAGTTACAGCTATGCTTGGACTACAAGGCTTAGCTATGGGTATCGCAGGTATAGCCTGTGTTGGAGGCTCTTTTACAAATGGTATTATCTTTAAAAGACTTAAATTAGGTAATAAAAGTAATATAATAGCAGTAATGTTAGAACCATTAACTCAAGCACCAATAGTAACTAAAAATCCTATCCCTATATATGGATCAAATATTCTAGGTGGAGGATTAGCAGGACTTTCAGCAGCATATTTTAATATAATAAATAATGCTCCAGGAACAGCATCTCCTATACCAGGATTACTAGCACCCTTTGGATTTAATGACCCTAAAAAAGTTCTTATAGCTGTTACCTTTGCTGTAATAGGTGGAACCATAGGTGGACTTGTTGGATCAGTTGTTTTTAAAAGTTTTGCTAGAAAAGACTACAAGTTAGATGAAGTTCCAATTAATGAAATTAATGAAGTAAATGATGATGTTAATAATATTAATGGTGAAATTGCTAAAAGTAAAGCTTTTTAATACAATGAAATAGTTAATTAAGTTAGCAAATAAAAGAGTAAATATTTTTATATTTGCTAAGCTTGTTCAAGCTCCATGCACATACATGGGGCTTTATAATGCCTTATTTTATTATGAAGTATTATAATTTTTTTGCTCTTTATATAAACCTTTAATTTTTAGCATATAAAACATCCTTCCATTTTCCATATCCTAATTTTGTCATAAAAGAAATAAACTAACATAGAATATTTTATGGATACATTTTTAATTATGAAAAGTATTTTAGGTTAGTGGGATCATAAATGAAATGGTATCATTTTAAGAGGTACTATAATTATAGGAGCTAAAATAATAAAAATTTAATTATTATATTTAATTATTATAAATGAAGTATAAGCGGATTTACTTAAACAACTCCACCTATACTCCTGTTATCAAAGCTTAACTGTATTACAATTATGGTCTGATTCTTGTTGCTGTGAAAAACTGAAATTATTGAACAAAAGTTACAGTTATTTAAAAAGCTTTCTATGATAGAAAAAATATCATAAAAAGTTTTTTAATTATCTTGTTTAATCATTTCAATGTCTATCATCTTTTCAGCTATAAGCAATTATTCTTTTCATTATATAAAATATTTATTTAACTGGTAATTTTACTTCAAATATATATTATTTATTTATTTACCTGCATATTACTGTATCACATCTAAGTGAAGTTTTTCCATTTAATACCTCAATCTATTCTAGATAATTATCATATAATATCCAAGTTGCACTATGAAAATTCTGTAATAGGATAACTAGGAAGAATTGGTACAAATTGCTTTTATACTTATTTATTTTTATAGTCAGTACAATCTTGAAACAAGAAATATATCATATTGATGCATTTTTCAATATATAAATCCATATCTTTTATTTCATCGTCGTATATACTCTTATGGCATATATCATCAATTATGAAAAATGAATAATGAAAAAATATCTTTTCTTCCTCTTCACCTTTAAAAGGTATAGATAAAATTCTGAAAATATCTCCTATATTTTCATCCCTACGCCTCTCCTGTTCCTTTCTTATCATAGCTATATCCTCATCTAAAAGTGTCAATGCCTCCATTTCATCGTGAAAGGTTTTAGAAAAGTCATGTTTTTTTATCATCATTTTTATAAATATCCTAAAAAGATCTTTTGCCTCTTCTACATTATTAAGTTGTTTATCAACATTCTCTACCCAAAAGTTATGGGTTGGATATATAAATTTTTCATTAAGCCTTTCAATCACCTTAATGTAAATATCCTTCTTATCTTTAAAATAGGCATATACAGAACCAGTAGCAACATCCGCTTCTTTAGATATATCTGCTGTAGTAGTATTGTAATAACCTTTTTCATTGAATAATTTATAAGCTGCTTCTAATATTCTATTATATTTTTCCAAAGCTCTTTTTTGAGTTGGTATTCTTGTTTTTCTTTTCATTTTCATCACCTACTCTAATAATAAAAGATAAAAAAATAAAAGTCAACGAAACATGAAATTAATTTCATATATTGACATTGGAATTTTTCAGGTGTATTATATGAACATAAAATCAAATTCATATTTTATATAATAATAATTTTGGAGGGTATCATGAATAAAAAAGAAAAAATATTAGCATTTATATCTCTAGCAATAGCTTGCTTTTTAACAGTATTAGACTCAACTATAGTTAATGTATCTTTGCCATCTATGGCTCATTATTTTAAAACTGATATAACAGGAATATCTTGGGTAAGTACAGCCTATTTAATTCCTTTCTCTGCTCTTTTAATAAACTTCTCAAAAATTGCAGATATTTATGGAAGAAAGAAACTATTTTTAATTGGTCTTATAGTCTTTGGTTCTTCATCAATATTTTGTGGACTATCTACTTCTCTTTATATGATTATAATCTTTAGAATCATTCAAGGTATAGGAGCTGCAATTCTTACTCCATTATCTATACCTTTAGGCATAGAATTATTGGGGAAAGATGCCATGTCAAAGCTTGCTATTATAATTGGTATGATAATTTCTGTAGCTGCAGCTTCTGGCCCCGTTATAGGTGGAATCTTAAATGAAGCCTTTAATTTTAAGGCAATATTTTATGTAAATGCTCCTTTTATTCTTATTTCTATCTTCTTAGGAGTAAAATATGTTAAAGAATGCTATGACAAAACAATCCAAAAGAAAATAGATATTATAGGTTCTATACTTTTAGCCTATGGAATTGGGGCACTAATTTTCCTACTTGTTAAAGGAAATTACTATGGTTGGGAAAGTACAATAATAATTACCTTATTAGTAACATCTTTAATTTCAACTATCATTTTTATAATACATGAAGCTAAAGTAAAAAATCCAATGATAGACTTCAAATTATTCAAAATTAAAAGCTTTACTTCTTCCATAATAATAATTGGAGTAATATTCTTCGCCTTTATGCCTATCTCCTATTTAATGAATTTCTATCTAGAAAATCAATTAGGCTATACAGTATTAAAATCTGGAATTATACTAGGTATAGTAAGCTGTATCTCCTTTATTATGTCCCCAATTTTTGGTATTATATCTAAAAAATATGGTGCTAGAGTTACTTCTCTATTAGCTATAATTTTTGTATCTTTAGGAGACCTTATGTTTGTATTTATGAATAGTTCAAACAATATAAAGATAATCTATATTTCTTTTATTACAGTAGGACTTGGAATTGGTGCAACTTCCCCATTATATCAAAGCGCTTTTGAAGAGATATCAAAGGATAAAAATGGTATTGCTTCAGGTATACTAAATAGTTTTAGGCAATTAACTGCGTGTTTAGCTATAGCTTTAGTTTCAACATTAAGTAGTCATTACACTACTCAAGCTATAGACAATACCAAAAGTAGAATCATAGATACAGTTAATAAAAATGTAGTGCTTGAACAACAAGTTAAATCTACAATATGTGATAAAATAAAGACTTCAAACACTAGCAAAAATACTTCTTTTTCAAAAGATATGGTTGATAGATTAATTGAGGCTAAAGAAAAAACAGTATTAGGATCTGTTCCAGATAAAATGAAACCATCTATTAAGAAAAAGTTCAATGTTGAAGCAAAAGAAATACATAATATCTTAGATGAAGCAACTGTGATAAAAAATGATGAAAGCAATAAGGTTTATAATAAATGTTTCCTAATCACAGCAATTATTGCAGCCTTAGGTCTCATAGCAGTACCTTTTAATAAAAAAAATGAAACTAAATTAGAAAAAGTTAAAACAGAAATAGTAGTATAAATTAATTTTCATCTTCTTAACTAATTATATCCTTATAGTAAAATTGAAAAAGGAGAACCTCTCCTATTATATAAGGGTTCTCCTTCTTTTTTGTTTATAAAATATTTTTGTACCTTTTCATCAAATTAAAACTCCATTAGCACTAGTCATATCAAATATTTATTTAACTGGTAATCTTACTTCAAATATAGTACTGTCATTATCACTATAAGCTGATATAGTCCCTTGGTGTAGTTCTATAATATTTTTCGTTATAGCTAAACCTAATCCTGATCCTCCTATTTTGTTATTTCTTGATTTTTCTACTCTATAGAATCTGTCAAATATATATGGTAAGTCTACTGTTGGTATTGATTGACCATAATTTATAATTTGAATTACTGCCATATTTTCTTCAAGTTTTGTTACTACATCAACATAATAACCGTCTTTCCCATATTTAATTGCATTAGATAATAAATTTTCAAATGCTCTTACTAATTTTCCTGCATCTGCATTTACTATTAGCTTATCTTTTGAAAAATTAATTCTTGATTCCATATTTGCACTTTTAAATTGATATTCAAAATAAGCAACTACTTGCCCTAATAATTCCACTAAATTAATATCAACTTTCTCTAGATTAATAGTGTTGTTTTGCATTTTAGTAAGTTCAAACAAATCCTTTATAAGCAAATTTAACCCCTTAGATTTTTCATAGGCTATATTAACATAATATCTAAGTGCCACCTCATCTTTATATTGATCATTATCAATAAGTTCTAAATATCCCATTATTGAAGTTAATGGAGTCCTTAAATCATGGGAAACATTGGTTATCAAATCATTTTTAGTTTTCTGTGCATTTCTTTCTGCTACTGTTATATCTTTAAGTTGTTTTGATATATTATTTATATTTTCTGCTAAATTTTTAATATCCCCTTCCGCATTAACCTGTATAACTCTATCTAAATCACCATTAGCCATTATTTCAGTTTCTTCTATAATAGCTACAAAATTTTTAGCTTTTCTATAAGTTATGATGAAATAAAACATTGAAAATAAAACTGCTCCAACTATTATATTAAGATATTTACCAACTATTTCATACTTAAGCCTTTTCCAAAACATCCAAAAATAAAAGGCAAATTCGTTGTCAAATTTCACATATAAATAGTTTAGTATTTTCTTACTTATATTTGCTGTTATGTAAGTTAATATTAGAGCTATTAATATATCTACCAATGATAATAAAAAATATTTATATAATCTCTTATTTTTCAATTTTGTAACCAACTCCCCACACAGTATGAATTACCTTACTACCTTCCATATATTTTTCTATTTTATCTCTAAGTCTACTCATATGTACCATAACAGTATTATTAGATTGATAATATCTTTCTTTCCATACCTTTTCAAAAATTTCTTCTGCACTAAAAACCCTTCCCCTATTGTTAGCTAATAAATATAAAATTTCAAATTCTCTTGCTGTTAAATCTATTTCATTCTCATCTATTGTAACCTTGTGTTGCTTCTTATCTATAACCATTGACTCAATTCTTATTATGTTATCTGTAGTTTGCATTTTAGTATTTAAAAAATATGCTCTTCTAAGTAATGCTCTTATCCTAACTGTAAGTTCTAAGTGATTAAAAGGCTTACATACATAATCATCTGCACCAGTCATAATACCTTCTATTCTATCCATATCCTCTACTTTTGCACTTAGCATAAGAATTGGTATGCTATACTTTTCTCTTGCTCTTTTGCAAACTTCTAAGCCATCCATATCTGGCATCATTATATCTAAAACCATTAAATTAACTTCTTCTCTTTCTAATATTTCTAAAGCTTCTTTTCCACACCTTGCCTTAAATACATTATATCCTTCATTTGTAAGATTTATTTCTAATAAATCTCTTATTTCTTTTTCATCATCTACCACAAGAATATTATTGTTCATGTTTTCCTCCAATTATATAATTATTTACCTAAGTATTCCTCTAAGGTAATTTTATTATCATAAATATATTTAGCAGCTTCTTTCCCAACATATCTAATATGCCAAGGTTCATGTTCTATATTCGTTATACTTTTCTTTTCCTTTGGGTATCTTATAATAAATCCAAATCTATAACAATTTTTTGCAAGCCAATCTGCTTCTTTTGTTCCTTCTACAAAATATCTATCTTTATTAGTAATATCAATACATAGTCCTGTTTGATGTTCACTAAATCCTGGCTTAGCTACATATGCATCTGCAAGTTTTTTCCCTTGAGATTTCACCCTATTCTTATAAGTATTTTTTTGTGATCTATAAGATCTATAGCCTGAGTTACCAAGTAATATTATCCCTTCTTCTTTAGCTGTATTTATCAATTCTTCTAATGGTTTTACAATAATTCCTGCTACATGTTTTTCTTCATCCTCTAAATTATCTGAAAATGATATGTTGGGTATACTTAACCCTTCTGGTATGTAATCTTTATTTAGGCCATTCTCTCTGTTTACTAATAATCGTTCTGGGCTTATATTAACACCATTTTCTTTCACTAACTTATCTTTATCAGCTAAGCTAGAATTAATTCCTATAACACTTGAATTTTCTAACTCTAGTACTGTATCTTTTAACATATAACAAAATCCACAAATTATTATTATTATAATAAATAATAAACTCTTTTTAAATCCTTTTTTCATATCTTCTACTTCCTTTCTAATATGGTAATCTCATTGTAGAAGATAGAGTTTACGAGAATTATAAAAAATTCTTACGAAATCTTAAGTTTATAAAAAACGGCCACAAAACTTATATCTTTATTAAATCATCCCATTGTTATAAAACTCCTTAAATCTTCATGTTAACTTTTGTTACATATATTTTTAGTTCTAATTTAAATATTAAGATTAAATTTTTTGGAATTCATATAGAAATTAACCATAAAAAGAAAAAGCACTTATCCCTCGAAGATTAATGTGCTTTTCATATATTTAAATTATTAAAGTAATTTTTACTTTTATTAGAGATCCATTTTCTATAGTTATTTCACCATTATGTTCTTTAATTATTTCATTGCATAAATATAACCCGAGTCCCCTACTATCTTTATTATCATTATTAGATTTTATAAAAGGTTCAAATATATTATT
The DNA here is from genome assembly GCF_054768215.1 of Clostridium sp. CTA-1. NCBI lineage: Bacteria > Bacillati > Bacillota > Clostridia > Eubacteriales > Clostridiaceae > Clostridium > Clostridium sp. CTA-1. Next base: position 28,403 of record NZ_BAAAAP010000002.1, on the reverse strand, counting down.
AAATATTTCATCTGGAATTGGATTACTATTATTTATTACTTCAACAACATATTTATTATCTAATATATAAGAATTAACGTATATCTCATTTCCTCCATGGGAATATTTTATTGCATTATCGATTATATTGATTAATACTTGCCTAATTTTATCCTGTTGTGCCTTAACTGTTCCTTCATTTATATTTTGTATTATTTTTAAGGAATATTTGTTAGCCTTTATATTCATATCATTACAACATTGGATAATAAGCTCTTTTATATCAATATATTTAAGCTCTTCTTCGATAACACACATACCTTTGGACACATCTATAAGCTCTAATACTAAATTATGAAGTCTATCACTTTCGGAATAGATTCTTTCAATAGCCCTTTTATCAAATTCTTCATCCTGAACCATTCCTGTAAGTAATAATTCAGCATATCCTGATATAGCTGTTAATGGTGTTTTTAACTCATGAGTTACACTATTAAAAAATTCCTTTCTTCCTTTTTCTAATTTATAAACCTTGTTCTTTTCTGATTCAATAGTTTCTATCTGTTCTTTTATTTTATCTCTCATATTTATAAATTCTCTTGCTAATATTGCTACCTCATCTTTTCCATGTTCAGCAATATAAATATCGTAATCCCCATATCCTAGTTTTTTTATTGCATCTGTTAATTCGGTAATTGGCTCAGTAATTTTATTTGTCCTTAAAAATAAGAATATAAATATAACTATAAATGTTCCAAGTTCTATAATATTTATAATATTTATAGTATTTTTATAGTTCCTATATTCTGTATCATAATTCTTTACTATACTTACGATCCCCATATATTTATTATCAATATATATAGGATAGGTTAGCATTGCATCTACTCCATTATTTTTATACTTCAAATCTACTACAGCTTTACCATCCATGACTATTTCTTTACTTTTTTTTGTTATACTTCTGAATTCTTCTGGAACATTTCCTTCTATCAATTTATAATTTATATCTCTTATATCACATTTACATTCATAATTTAAAGATATATGTTTTATTATATAATTACCCTCTTCAACTAATGCTTCTTTTTTGTCCTTAGTACTATTAGTCACAAGGGTGTACTTTACATACTCGTGGGTGCTATTCATTACTTGTTTCAAAAAATTATTTATACCATTCTCCATATTTGAATTTAAAACATTTGTTATTGCAACATTCATTATTACCATAGAAACTATCAGTATAAATATTAAACCAGTTATAAATTTATATCTTATTTTCATAAAAGTTACCTCATTACATATCCTATTCCAAAAACAGTATCTATGATAGATGTTGCATTTTCTTTATCAAGCTTACTTCTTAATCTTCTAACATGAACATCCACTGTTCTAACCTCACCCTCATAATCAAATCCCCAAACTTTATTTAAGATAATTTCTCTTGAAAAAACTATATTTCTGTTTTTAATAAAAAACTCTAACAATTCATATTCTTGAGGTTTTAGTTTAATTTCTTCATCATCTTTAAATACAATTCTACCCTCTAAATTCACTTTAACAAATTTATTTATATATATAAACTCTTCCTCTGATTTTTCTTTATACTTATTAACTCTTCTTATTGCAACCTTTACCCTAGTTAATACCTCTTTTATATTAAATGGTTTAGTAATATAATCATCCGCGCCTAACTCTAATCCTAAAACCTTGTCCACAATATCATTACGAGCAGTTAACATAATTATTGGAATACAGTATTTATTATTTATATACCTACATAATTCAAAACCATTCTCATCTGGTAAGTTTATATCTAATAATATTAAATCTGGGTGAAAAATCTCTAAAGCATCTTGTGCATCCTTGGCTAAAAATACACCCTTGGCAGTATATCCATCTGCCCTTAATGCAGATACTAAAATATCATTTATAGACACTTCATCTTCAACTATTAGAACCTTAAATCCCATTGTAATTTCCCCTTACTATTAACATTTATACACCGAAATATCTGTGTGTTTTCCAACTTATTTATAATTTAACACTAAATTAAAATTTGAAACTTATCTATATAATATTTTTTATGAATATGCTATAAGTATACACTATTACTTTTTTAGTAAATATATTCTATTTCAAAAAATTTTTATCTATAAATAATAAATATATTCTGGATTTATTTAAATTTAATTTTTTTCTATTATCTTACCATCTTCAAAAACCTTAATAACACCAACAGTTCCTGTTCCACCTTGTTTTATAAATGATTTTGACTTTACTACAATCTCATAATATTTTTTATCATTTTGATTTTTAACTTCTGGAATAATTGAATAAGATAAATCCTCATTATTTTTATAGTACTTTTTAGCATATTCTAATGATTTCTCTTGAGTAAAGTCCACTTTATTATTTTTAGAGTGTTCTAATACTTTGTTGTTATTTTTAGAATCTACTTTGTTGTTATTTTTAGAATCTACTTTATTGTTGTTTTTAGGATTTGACTTTTCTTGTTCTTGTGCTTTTATTATTTTAAGATTTAGTTCAGCCATTCTATCATATTGTTCTATTTTACCTTCGTACTTTATAGTTCCTACTTTACTTGTATCTATATTCTTATTATTCCAAACAACTCCAACTTCCTTGTCTTCATTGTTTATTTTTGCTTTAATTTTATCTGGTAATTTGTATTCATTATTTTGATAAACATTTACATATACTTTGGTAACTTCAAATTTTGATTTTATATCATTTAATAATTTTTTCATATTTTCAGTATCAACATTATTGGTTACAGCTAATTTTATAAAATAATAAGCATCGTCAGTTCTTTTCTTTTCCATATATTTATTTTTTATTTCTATATAAGATTCCTTGTTAGACTTGTCCATTAAAATTGCTTTTTCAAAAGAACTTTTAGCATCATCATATTTTCCTACATTTAAAAAGTTAGTCCCATTTGCAATAAATTTTTTTATTTCATTTTCCTGCATTGCCTCTTCTTTTTCTACATTATTTGTTAACACACTGGTTTTTTGTTTATTGCCGCAGGCAGAAACACTTAGCATAACTGTTAATATTAATATTAAAGAAATTATAGTTTTTTTTGTCATAAATTATCACTCCTTATGCCTTCTCTATCCAGATATTATCATTATTATTTTGCCAAAATTAACAAATTTGTTACCAATTTGTTTCCCAAGAAAAGTTTTAGCTATATCCTTCTTCTTAAAGGATATAAAGGAAACTAGTAATCTTACTCAAAATTAAAATTATACTTATAGACTAAACACATAAAAGATGGTCTTGTCCATAGGTTCTTTTTTATATCAATTATATTATGTGTTAATAATTAATAAAAATAATTTTCTATATTAATATTTTATTACATTATCTTTTAATAACACAAATCCACAACGCCCAATATTAACCATTTTATAACTTTATGGTATAAACTGTTCTTCTATTCTTACTATTACATTATTTTCTACATATATATACGCTAAAAAACTTCCATTATCAAATCCTAAATTTTTAAAGCTTTCATAATTAACCTTTTGTAAATCTAAAGCATTTAAATTATTACGATATCCAGAAATATATATATCTACATTTGGCGATATTTCATAAGTTCCTAAACTCTTATCTTTATTTCTAATATAAAACTGACATGGTACCTTTCCTACATTTTCTGCCTTTATCTTACCATCTTTTATAGCTTCTATTTCTGGAGTTTTATCATTAGCGTCTTTCTTTAAGAAAAATTGTACATCATCAAATTTCAAATATCTTTTACCATTTTGTTCATATATTTCATTTATAAATCCTATCTGTTTTCCTTCTTTAACTTCTTTTACTTTTTCATTCTTATTTTCTTCTTGAATCTTCTTCACTTTTTTAGTGTTATCTTCTTTTTTAGTCTCTTTTTCAATTTCTATTATTTCAAGATATAATTCAGCAATTCTATCATACTGTTCTATTTTACCTTCGTACTTTATAGTTCCTACTTTACTTGTATCTACACTCTTATTATTCCAAACAACTCCAACTTCCTTGTCTTCATTGTTTATTTTCGCTTTAATTTTATCTGGTAATTTGTATTCATTATCTTGATATACATTCACATATACTTTGACAACTTCAAATTTTGATTTTATATCATTTAATAATTTTTTCATATTTTCAGTATCAACATTATTGCTTACAGCTAATTTTATAAAATAGTAAGCATCATCTATTCTATTCTTTTTCATATATTTATTTTTTATTTCTATATAAGCTCCCTTGTTAGACTTGTCCATTGAAATTGCTTTTTCAAAAGAACTTTTAGCATCATCATATTTTCCTGCATTTAGAAAATTAGTTCCATCTTTAATAAATTTTTTTATTTCATTTTCTTTCATGGCCTCTTGTTGTTTTACATCATTTGCTAATATACTTGTTTTTTGTTTCTTCCCACAACCTGAGGCACTTAGCATAACTATTAATATTAATATTAATGAAATTATAGCTTTTTTTCTCATAAATTTTCACTCCTTGCATTTGGTATATTTAAATATTACCATGGTATTTTTACCAAAATTAATAAACTTGTTTCCAATTTGTTTCCGGGTGAAAATTTAAATTATATAATACTTTACAAATATATGCTTAGAATATTGCTGAATCTTTTCTTTCAGTAATATTCTAAGCATCATCACTATTTAAAGGAATCTATTTTTAACTTATTTAATATTTTATACCCTTAAGGTCTAAATTGTTCTTGTATTTTTACTATTACATTATCTTCTACATATATATAGAATAAAGCATTGCCCTGACCATAAACATTATCTAAAGTTTTAAATTTTTCATAATTGATTCTTTGCAAATCTATAGTATTAATATTTTTATCTATATGATACTTACAAACATCTACCTCTACATTTTCAGATATTTCATAATTTTCTAAACTATTATCATTATTTCTAAGATAATAATCATCTGTTACTCTTCCATCTAGTAAATATTCCTTCTTTCCGTCTTTTATGACTTCTCTTTCTGCAATCCTATCATTAGCATCTTTGTTTTTAAAGAATTCTACCTCATCAAATTTTAAATATCTTTTACCATTTCTTTCATATATTCCATTTATAAATCCTATCTGTTTTCCATTTTTAACTTCTTTTACTTTTTCATTCTTATTTTCTTCTTGAATATTCTTCACTTTTTGAGTGTTATTTTCTTTTTTCATCTCTTTCTTAGTCTCTTTTTCAAGTTCTATTACTTTAAGATTTAATTCAGCGATTCTATCATACTGTTCTATTTTACCTTGGTACTTTATAGTTCCTATTTCACTTGTATCTACATTTTTATTATTCCAAATAACCTCAACCTCCTTGTCTTCATCATTTATTTTAGCTTTAATTTTATCTGGTAATTTGTATTCATTATTTTGATATACATTAATATATAATTTAGTAACTTCAAACTTTGATTTTATATCATTTAATAATTTTTTCATATTTTCAGTATCAACATTATTACTTACGGCTAGTTTTACAAAATGATAAGCATCATCTAATCTATTTTTTTCCATATATTTATTTTTTATTTCTATATAAGATACCTTGTTAGATCTCTCCATTGAAACTGCTTTTTCAAAAGAACTTTTAGCATCATCATATTTTCCTTCATTTAAAAAATTAGTTCCATTTTTAATAAATTTTTTTATTTCATTTTCTTTCATAGCTTCTTGTTGTTTTACATTGTTGGTTAATACACTTGTCTTTTCTTTTTTACCGCACCCTGAAACACTTAGCATAAATATTAATATTAATAGTAAAGAAATTATAGCTTTTTTTCTCATAAAAATTCACTCCTCCCATTTGGTATACCTAAATATTACCATGGTATTTTTACCAAATATAATGAATTTGTTGCCATTTTGTTTCCGAGTGAGAATTTTAAATATATTTTTTATATTATTCTATGATTATATATAAATTACTTCGTTAACTTTTAATTAAATCCTAAAATATTAAATGTAAAAAAGGTATTATAGCTGTTACATTTCCTGTAATAGGCAGACTTGTTAGATCAGTTGTTTTTAAAAGTTTTTATTAAATTTTATACTTTAAAATAAAAAATACCCTTAGGTATAATTAAAATATATCTAAAGATATTTTTTTGTTTTAATACTATTTTTAATTTAATAATGCTATTTCATTTATTCTAAATTATTCTCCACCCTTCAGCTTTCTCACGAATATTTATAAATCTCTTGTACACGCCTTCTTCATTTATTAATTCTTCATGTCTACCTTTTTGAACAATTCTGCCACCATCAACTACAAGAATTTGATCTGCCTTTTCAATAGTTGCTAATCTATGAGCAATAATAATAATGGTTTTTCCATGAGTTAATGCTGAAATTGCCTGCTTAATTAAATGTTCATTTTCTGGGTCAATGCTAGCTGTAGCCTCATCTAATATTACAATAGGTGCATTCTTTAAAATAGCACGTGCTATAGAAATACGTTGTTTTTCTCCACCAGAAAGTGATGATCCTCTTTCCCCTGCTATGGTGTCATAACCATCTGGTAATGCTATTATGAAGTCATGACAACATGCCTCTTTAGCTGCTTTAACTATCTCCTCTTCTGTAGCACTGAGATTACCAAATAAAATATTGTTACGAATAGTATCATGAAATAGGTAAACATTTTGAAATACCATACTTATATTTTTTAGTAAGCTGTCACAAGTGAATTCTCTAACATCATGTCCTCCTACTCTAATTCTACCCTCATTCACATCATAAAAACGAGAAATTAAATTACATAAAGTAGATTTTCCACTGCCAGATGGACCAACAATAGCTGTGGTTGTATTCTCTGGTATTTCAAAAGAAATATTATTCAAAATCCTACGCTCATCATAACCAAAAGATACATGCTCAAAGTTAATATTATAATTTTTAAGCTCTATATCTTTACCATCAGAATCAATATAATCCACCTTCTCAATTTTCCCTAATTTATTCAATGCTGATTCAATAATCCCTAACATATGAGCTGATTCATTAATATTTTCTACTCCACCAAATATCATAAATGCAAAAATTGCCATCATAAGAAAGTTTGGGAGTTCCATTTTTGTACTCATAGTAAGGCATCCAGTTACTAAAACTATACCAACAGATGCCATTTTAAGTGCAAATAAATGTAAACAATTAAAAGGTACAAATTCTCTTTGAATTTTAATACTTATATCTTTACTATTCTTACAAGTGTTTCTTATACTCTCCATAGCTACTCCTTCCTGTCCAAAGGATTTAACTATAGGTAATCCATGTATATATTCTATGGTAGCGCTTGCTAAATCTTCTGATACCTTATGATTAATAGAGGCTGTACTATTACTTTTTTTATTCATACCTCTTAATGCTAAGGCAGATAAAAGTGCCCCTATAACTGATACAATTGCTGCTTGCCAACTAAAATAAGCCAAACAAAGAACTATTGCTAGTAAATTAGCATAACCATTTACTACTGCATCTATTATCTTCATACCTTGTAACTCTACAGAAGAAAGTTCTGTTGTTATAGTGGATAAAATGTCCCCAATACTATTTTTGTTAAAATATCCTAAAGAAACTCTCTTTAGAATATCTCCTATATGGATACGTTGTTCTGCTGCTACCTCATTTCCAATACTCTCTTGAAGTTTTGCTTTCCAATAAGAGCATAAAAACCTTAGTAATATAAGGACTATGATAGCTAAAAAAGAAATCCAAATTACACTTATAGTCATTTCCCTTTCTCCACGCATATCGAGTAAAACTTGATTTAGTGCCCAAGAAGCAACAATAGTAGGACCTGCAGTAAAACAGGTAGCAAGGAAAGAGAAAACAATACCTAAATATAAACGTTTTTCATATCCTTTAGACCATAAAATGATACGTTTAATTGTTTTAAACATCTTCTTCTACCTCCTTCCTAACTCCTGATATAGACCAATTTTTTGCATCAATATGAGATTTCCACATTTCATTGTAAAGTGAACAAGTTTTAAGTAACTCCTGTTGTTTTCCTGAACCTTCTATCTTCCCATTTTTTAGAACTAAAATTTGGTCTGCATTTTGAATCGTAGATAGTCTATGAGCAATAATTAGCAATGTCTTTCCTTTTGCTAAAGCCATAATAGACCTTTGTATCTTCTCCTCATTTTCAGGATCAGTAAAGGCAGTTGCCTCATCTAGTATTACAATAGGGGCATCCTTTAAAATAGCTCTTGCTATAGCTATACGTTGCTTTTCTCCACCAGATAAGCTCTTTCCCGCTTCTCCTACTAAGGTGTCATAGCCCTTTTCAAGATTCATAATAAATTCATCACAACAAGCTGCCTTTGCAGCTTTTAAAACTTCCTCATCACTAGCCTTTAAATTACCCAACCGAATATTTTCTTTTATTGAACAATTAAATAAAAAGTTATCTTGGGTAACAAAACTTACCATGCACGCTAACTGTGAAAGTGGTATTTTTCGAATATCTATTCCTCCAATTGTTATACTTCCTTTACTTACATCCCAAAATCTAGCTATTAATTTAGCTACTGTAGACTTTCCTCCACCTGAAGGTCCTACCAATGCTGTAAAACTTTTTTGTGGTATTTTAAAATTCAGCTTATCCAATACCATTTGGTAATCATTATCATCGTATGAGAATGAAGCATCCTTAAACTCAACATTATAATGGTTTAAATCTACGTAATTTTCCTCACTTTTAAGTTCCTTTAAATTTAATAACTCCTTAGATCCATTTACACAATGTTCCATAGCCTTTAATTCATTAATAAAGCTTGTTGATTTTAGTATTGGTCCAATGATTCCAATAGATAAAATCAAACACATAGTAAGTTCTGATGGAGTCAAACTTCCATTCTTATATAAAATAAGGCCAATTGGAAGAGTTCCCAATAAAGTTGTTGGTAATATAGCAAATATAAAATTCATAGTTTTCCATGTGCTTTCAAACCAAGCTAATGTGAAATCTTTAAAGGATTTTACTGAATCTTGAAATTTTTCATAGGATTTAGTGCTTTGATTAAAGGTTTTAACCACTTCAATTCCTTGTACATACTCTACAATTACACTGTTAACATAATCATTAGCTTTCATGTAAGCTGCATACTGTAAGTTAAATGTTTTTACTGAAAGTACCATTGGAATTATCCCAAAAGGGATAGTAATCATAGATGCTAGTCCCATTCTCCAATCTATAGTAAATAAATATATAAATACCGCAATAGGCAATAATATGTTAGATCCCATTTCAGGAATCATATGAGCCAAAGGCCTTTCTATTCCCTCTACCTTGTCCACAATAATATTTTTAAGGTGTCCAATAGTTTTTGAAGTAACTTCTCCCAAGGGTGCTCTCATCAAACGGTCAGCAATTTTTAAACGTAAGCCTTCTAAAATAGCATAAGCACAAGTGTGAGATAATACTGTAGAAATTCCATAAAAAATAATATAGATAATATAACTTAGAATGCAAACCCCACACCAAAATAAAAGAGACTTAGTTGTTATACTTCCATTAATAAATAGAGATATAATTTGATATATTCCTAAATAAGGTATAAATCCGCCTACTACGCTAATAACTGCACAAATTACTGATAGAATCATCTTTGTCTTATAAGGTGAAGCAAAAGTAAAAAGTGTTTTTAGCCAACTTTCTTTTTCCATATAATTACCACTCCCTTCACTTTACTTTAATCAATTTAAATTGAATTTTTTCTATAAATAAGTGGAGATACTCCCATAACATCCTTAAAGGCAGTAGAAAATTTACTTGGACTATCATATCCTACTTTTCCAGCAATTTCTGTGATGCTGCACTCTTTGTTTTGACGTAATAATACAGCCCCCATATTTATTCTATAAAAACGCATGTAAGCAAATATGGAATTACCGTATACATTCTTAAAACAAATTTTCATTGATGTTAATGGAATATCAAACTCTTTAGATAACTGGTCTAAAGTATAATGCTTATAAAGATTTTCAGTCATTAAAGTATGAATAGCCTTAACTTTTTCCACTTGTGTTTTATAAAAATAAGGTTGCTCTTCACAATTTGAAGGTAATTCCAGTGCATCTAAATAAAGAAGTAGCTCTAATATCTTTATTTTAAAATAAGCCTTTTTAATTTTCTGGGGTACAGTATATAATTCTGAAAAAATGTGTTCTATAGAAGGGTCGCTCTTAATTATAAATGGAGATCTATCATCACAATATTTTTTCTGAATCTCATATAAATCCACTGGGAAATCACGAATTTCTAAAGGAAGTGCCTTTGAAGCTTCTTCTAAATTAAAGAATATACTAATTCCATGATAGTGATTAAAAGGAAATTCTACATGTCCACTATGATGAATTCGTGGATCTATCTTCAGATCCCCAGTACCTAAATAGCTATATACACCCTTACGTATTTCATGTTCAATACGCCCTTCACGACAATGATCAATACAAAGACTATCTACATCTATCTTAAAATTTGACTCACAACTTTTCATGTGAAAATCATTATACATCAAAGATACCCCTGGAAATACACAATAGGATTTCATAATTCCCTCTCCTGTTTCATTTTGTATCTGGAAAACCTTACAATCTTCCCCTTCAGTAATTATAGATACATCATCTTTATCCTGTTCTTTTTCCTTCATTAAATGTGATATATATTTCAAGTAATTATTCCTCCCTATTATTAAATTCTAACTAATTAGACCTTTTCTATTTAACCTTATACTCGACCCTTCATTAATCTTTTTTTCTAACATAATAAAATAATTCCCCATTGCGTTATCCCCTTAATAAATTCTTTGTATTATGCTTTAAACCCTTAATTGTTCACTATTAGTGTAACAAAAGTATAAAAGCCCTTCTTCTCCATTTAGACTATTCTTGACCATTTAGACATTTTTATTTTTATATAATAATAGCTAGTAAAATGTATTACATTTTACTAGCTATTAATTCATTATTTTTTTCATATTTATTTTGTGTATAGTAAGTTTATACCGGGAAACCATTAAGTATAAAGTACACAATCATTGAAATCAAATCAATAGCAAGAATTATTACCATAATTATTAGTACTATTTTGCATATCTTCTTTGTATACATCTTAACATTTTCTCGATCAATGCTATCAATTATTGTTTCAAGCCTATTCATTACTAATGGCTCTGTCTTTGTACTCTCTTTTGCTTTTACGTCCATTACTAATTCATCTAGGGATACTTCAAAAAAGTCTCCTAATGCTATTAATTTTTCTAGTTCTGGTGTAGTTTCGCCAAGTTCCCACTTAGAAATCGTTTGTCTTGAAACATTTAACTTGCTACCTAATTCATCTTGTGATAATCCTTTTTGCTTTCTCAAAGAATATAATTTATTACTAAACGCCATTTCCTTACCTCTCTACCTCTCACCCTTTCTACCTAATACTATAACAAATAAAATTAATACTATTGTACAAATTAATCCAGCCTCTATTCCATATTTACCACCACTTAACAGTTTCATATTTTCATTAGAATTAAATTTAAACACTGATGATGCACTGTTTGAACCACTTAGATTAATTCCAATTATAATTGATAACATAAAATTCCAAATACTATGAACAGCACATGATACCCATATATTATTATACTTAATCATTAATAAAGATACTACTGTTGAAAATAATAATAAATTAACTATCCCTACAATTACAACTATTGTATTAGACTGAAAAAGGGCAAAAAAATGTGGGAATGCAAACATAGCTGAACTAATCAATATTGCTATGCTAGTAGGAATTTTATATAGAAGTGAATTCATCAAAAATCCTCTACACATAATTTCTTCCATAGCCCCTTGAATAATAAAACCTCCTAAGTATGCCACAATAAGGATTATATTTATATCATCATTTTTCCCATAATATACAACAGCCCCACTGAATACGCACAAAACAAATATAATACAGAGTAGTATTACTGCTATTCCTGTTCCTAAAAAATACGACTTTGCAATTTTCTTTTTTACAATCCCCATACTTTCTAAATTTCTCTTTTCTATAAACTTGCAATATAGTATTGTTATTGCCACATGAATCGAATACCCATAATACTTAATTAACGTCATAACATCGTTACTGGGCATCTCTCCCTGCAAAAAATTATAACCTGCTGCAGCTAGTCCCAATATTACTATAACCTCTGCAATAATCTTAGATGATATAAATACTACAATAAAGCCAAGTAACTTTTTAATTACATATAATTCCTTAGAAATATCACCTACGTCCTCCTTAAAGGGATTAATCATCATCATTATTTCTTTCATAAACTCTGCCCTCCAATTAATTATTCACATCAAAATAAATATACTTTTTCTTACAACAAAGTTTACATTTTATTTTTAATAATAGCTACCAATTGAGCTTAGCAATATGTCAACCAAAGTTAACATTGTTCAATTTTCAATGTTTCAACGGTTATAGTATCATATTATTTGAAGAGTCTTTCTTAAACATTTCCATTCTTGATTCATCATTTTCTTAGCCTTATAATTAACTTTAAAATGCATTACTACTCCAATTTTCATTTTAGCCCCTAAAATCTAAACCTTATAATTACTATAAATATTATAATTCACTTTAATTTGAACAAAATTTAAAGGCCACTTATATATAAGTAGCCTTTAAATTATTCTGAATATGATACTGTATTTTAGCGTATAAAAGTACGGTTCACCTTAGCGAGTAAAACGTAAACTTTTTTTAATATTATATTACCCTATAATTAACTTTCAACAATTATTTTTTCTTATTTGTTTATCCATTAAAATTGCATACAAATATTATGGTGCTTGTAGCTTTTGTAAAAGTACTGTTTCTTTAATTCTTGTACCACATATTTTTCAACGTAATCTGGTCTCTAACTAGCCTCCGTCAACTTCAAAATTAAATTATAACTCCTCCTAGCGAAGCCCAACTGCTCCAACCATTACTTGGTGATATTTGCCATATATGCCATAACGCATAATCTTTTCCTCTTGCAAATACTTCTAAGCGTCCATCTCCATTCTTTCCTACTACTAGTTGATCAATCCAGCCACCCATTGAAGCCCAGTTGCTCCAACCATTATTGGGTGCTGTTTGCCATATGTGCCATAATGCATTGTCTTTTCCTATTACAAATACTTCTAAACGTCCATCTGCATTTCTTCCTACTTCTATCCCGTTAATCCAGCCACCCATTGAAGCCCAAGCGCTCCAACCATTACTTGGTGATGTTTGCCATATATGCCACAACGCATTATCTTTTCCTCTTGCAAATACTTCTAAGCGTCCATCTCCATTCTTTCCTACTGCTATTTGATCAATCCAGCCACCCATTGAAGCCCAATTACTCCAGCCATTATTGGGTGATTTTTGCCATATGTGCCATAATGCATTGTCATTTCCTATTACAAATACTTCTAAGCGTCCATCTGCATTTCTTCCTACTTCTATCCCGTTAATCCAGCCACCCATTGAATCCCAACTGCTCCAATCATTACTTGGTGATGTTTGCCATATATGCCATAACGCATTATCTTTTCCTCTTGCAAATACTTCTAAGCGTCCATCTGCATTATTTCCTACTGCTATTTGATCAACCCAGCCACCCATTGAAGCCCAGTTACTCCAACCATTATTGGGTGATGTTTGCCATATGTGCCATAATGCATTGTCTTTTCCGATTGCAAATACCTCTAAACGTCCATCTTCATTTCTTCCTACTGCCATTCCATTAACCCATCCACCCATTGAGTCCCAACTACTCCATCCATTACTGGGTGCTGTCTGCCATATGTGATATAATTCATAATTGGTGTTTCTAGCAAACACCTCCAAACGTCCATCTGCATTATTAATTACGGATAATACTTGACTATTATCATATGGAGACTTTCTCAGTTTATCACCACGGTAATCACTTGAATAAAAATCAAAAAGACCTAGTGGTACCATAAAACTACTTTCATAATATGGACAATAAAATACTTTGTTTGTTTTATAGGGTTTCAAATAAACTCCTCCTTGGAATACTCTCTAAAATACATTATATACCATACAACCCCAAACGTTACTTTTCTGTTATTGTTCTAAATGAAGCATTTTTTACTACAACAAATATATCTACAGCTATAGCTATAGATATAACAAAAAGTAGCCCACCACCGCAATTGGTATGGGTACTTTTTATAACATTAGATTTAAAAGCTGTCTAAACAACTTAATTATATACTATAGGGTGTTACCAGCACTCTGTTTTTCATTTTAGAATTCATCGGAGCCTAGAGTTCGTTTTCTAATTTATATATAGTTCCTTATACTATGTATAAACAGTTGATATTACTTACTTTTAAAAATATTTCCATAATTTATAATATAAAATCCACTATTTTTATTTGTTATCTAATATCAGGTATTATTAATATGCTTAGGATATCCATATGTTGCCATTAATATTTCATTATGTTAAAATATCTTCATACAATTTAATATAGTTGTGTGTGGGCAACTGGTATCCCTATCCCTTTTAGAAGGGAGGTGATACTTATGTATGAAATGTTTATGATAGTTTTTACTGCTCTGTCATTTATGATAGCTTTGATAAATTTAATTATCATACTTATAGATAAAATAAAAAAGTAGCCCACCTGCGCAATTGGTAAAGCTACTTTTATTACATGTTAAATTAGTTATACCAGTTGTCTAAGACAACTAAAATTGTATACTGCAGGGTGCTACCAACACTCTGCTTTTATTATCTCTATATATTGATTATATTATACCCATTGGGCACCAATATATTCAAATATCATTATATTAAATTAGATTATATATAGTCACGGATTCATTAAATTACTTATATTTTCAATTGATTTTGAATAGTCGTAAACCACTATCTAAAAGCTCCCTCTACTAATAGATACTTTTCTATATTTACTTTTTCTTTTTCACTTATATTTTATATTATTTTTAAGGAATATTTGTTAGACTTTATATTCATATCATTACAACTTTGAATTATTTATATATCTGTTTCAAAATCAACTTCTTTTCTCTTCTTGATTTTTAATTAGATATAAATTATTTCTACTCCTGAAAAAGTAATATCACCAATTATTGTTAAAGTGTTAGTTGTTGTTTTATCATTTTTGTTTTTTTCACTAATAGCTCCTAAGAATACATTAGTTTTATCATCAATGTTCCAATTCTTAGGCACGTATAGTTCTATTCCTGAAAAAGAAGCATTAATTCTAACTATAGCATCATTATCATTAGACATAATTGCATTATCAAAATAAACCTTCATAGCTCCAAAAGAACAATCAAAATCTGCTTGCTGGAAATTATCTGAATTTATATATTTTATACTAGCACCAAATAAACTTTTAAATCTAACATGACTTTCGTCTTCTATGTCAATTTTCTCAAACTTATAATCTTCGCAATTATATTGCGTATTAACCCATTTAGTACGTTTATGAAAAATCATAGAAAGACCAATACTACCAAGTAGTACCGCAATCAATACAGTCCAAGGTGTAATATTGATAATTCCTAATTGTTTATCATATATTATGCAAATAAATGCAATAGGAAATAAAATACCTAAAAAATAAATTATTAAATATTAGAAAATAAATACCTAAACTACTCTATAGGCAGTTTAAGTTATTTTGTGTATTATAAATTTTTTTTATTTTTATTATATTTTTTCATTTTTTTGATTCTATAACTATAAGCTACATAGGGCATAAAGCTAAATATAAATACAATAAAATCTATTAATAATAATCCGGTTAAAAAAATGTTATTTATAAAAAATGATAAAACTATTAATATTATACCTACAATTAAAGAATAAATTGCTGATTTTCCTACTGTGTTTTGCATTGATATATATTTACCTAAATTTGATTCAAAATCACTATAAATAGGTTTAGTCCCGTATTGTGCTGAAAAAATATGCATTTCATTGCCTAAAGAAATAACAATATTCCATCCTGCCTCTTTAAACATATGAAAATATTCTTCATTTACATCTTTTTGATAATCTAAACTATATATTATATCTTGAGGGTCATCTTTTCTTAACTTATAAAAGAATCCTCCTACTATACTTTCTAATATCCATCCCTTTTTTGCATAATTTCTTAGTTTTTCCATATCACTTTCTTCACTAAATGCAAATCCACCAATCATTACATATTTATTTTTCATAGACATCATTCCTTTCTACTTCAAAAATTTTTCAGCAAAGGTAATCATCTGTTTTTTGCGATTTATTTCTTGTACAAGCATTTCTTTTCCTTTATCTGTTATCCTATAAACTTTCTTGTTTTCATGTATATTAGGATTTAATTCAACTAATCCTGATATTAAAAGTTTTTTTAATGTGGTATAAAGGGATGCGGGTCCAATATTCACTTCACCATTAGTAAATTTTTCAATAACTTTCATGATTAAATATCCGTGTTTTTCTTCAATAACACTAGCTAAAATATAAAATGCTGAATCCGTTAGCTCTCCAATTTCAATAGAATCCTTTCTAGCCATAGAATTCTCCTTTCTATTTTTATATACAATTTAATTAGTTATATCATTTAATGATATATCATTAAATATAATATATCATTAAATGATATATATATCAATTATTTTTTATTAATTTAGGATTTTTTCCTAGAACCATTAACATTTATAGATTACTTATAGATTAAGATGTAAAAAAATAGTAGCTCCTCAGTCTCAATTGGAAAGCTACTAATTTTTATTAATTTAAAGTTTAGTAATACCAGTTTCATAATCAACTAGATTTATATATTATATTTCTATAAATGATAATATACTATCCCTAAATCTATTATTTTACCCATGTCGCATATAATTTCTTATTTTCTAATAAGTCTTTTACAATAAATTATTAGACTATAAAATATCTAAAGCTATTTATTGTACTTGATGTTTTCTAAAAGTATTCCTTACAAGTGGTAAAGAAATAACTCCAACAGCTCCATAGACTATAACACGCATTAAAAGTAAACTTATAGTTATGCCTCCAAATGGATAGGACAAATAAGTGAAAAAATCAGGCTGCATTGCTTTAGAAGGCAACAAATATAAAATATGATTAAATAATCCATTATCAGCTCCTTTATTCATAAATAATGAAATAAATAAAATTACTATCTGAACTATCAAAACAGTAAAAGGTGTTTTAAATTTAGTTGATAATAGAAGTGTAAAAGATGCTGTGCCAAGTATAACTACATAAGCAATACCTATAGACATAACAGTAGACCCCAAAAATGTAGCTTTATAAGGTGCTATTGTATTTTGAATTTGAATAGGAAAATTCCACCCATCAGTTCCAAAACTCAAAAGAGGTATAGCCAGTGCAAAAATTAGATTTAATACAAATATAATAGTTGCAAATCCAAATGCTGCTATTATTTTAGCTTTAATTATTTTTGTTTTTCCATATTTAGATGATAAAATAATAGAATCAGCACCACATTGATATTCCCCTGCAAACATTGGTGCAAGAGTTATAATTATAGCCAAAAGTGTAAAAACTAATGTTCCGAACATTCTAAGTAGCGATTCCCAGCCTACATAGTAACCATACCTATAGGGTTTTTGTACTTTAGAACTTTTATTAATCCAAAACTTTTTTTCTTTATCAGAATAATTTCCGCCTTTATGATTCATATTTACAAATGTTGAGATTTTATTATTTCTAGTTTCATAAAACTTTGCTCCATTTTGGAATTTAAGTCTAAGTAAATTGGAAAGATCATAAACTTCACTTTCATCACCTGGCTTACAATAATTTACAGCTATCATTGATAGATAATCATATTTAGGCTGTACATATTTAAGGAAAACATGGTTTTTAAGTGAAAGTTGTCCTGTTTCGGTTTTTATAGTATTTGTAGGATTTGAAAATAGACTTTGATAATTTTTAATATCTTTTTCCACTTGATCTTCTTTTACCTCTATTGGAAGTTTTTTAGCATCTTGTTTTTTAAGCTCTATTGCTTTCAGCCCTGTATAATGTCCTTTTAAATTGAAGTATTCAAATCTTGTAATAGACATTGAAAAAAGTATAATAGTAAGTATTACACTGACTAAAATGGTTATAATATTTAATTTCTTTTTTGCCAACTTTTTAAACTCAAATTTTATTAAACTAAACATATATTTCACCGTCCTAATTTTTTAAGTTATCTTGAAAATGATATAAATATAAATCTTCCAAAGAGGAAGGTACATTAACTGCATTATCTATTGGTTTTTTACGGCTTATTATTCTTAAATCTAAAGAACCATTTCTGTTATGTTGTAGATTTACTATACAATATTTATTACAAAAGTAATCTTCTTCTGATTCTGATATTGTACATTTCCATACACTATTTTCAATTTCTTTTATTAATCCATCAACAGAATTTTGAGAAATAATATTTCCATTTTTCATTATAAGTATTTCATCAGCTATATACTCTACATCAGATACAATGTGGGTGGACAATATTATTATTTTGTTTTTGGAAAGATCTGATATTAAGTTACGAAATCTCACTCGTTCTTTTGGATCAAGACCTGCCGTAGGTTCATCCAAAACTAAAATTTTAGGATCATTTAATACTGCCTGAGCAATTCCCAATCTTTGTTTCATTCCTCCTGAAAAAGTTCTAATTTTTTTATTTGAAACAGAATCTAGCCCTACCATGCTTAATAACTCTTTAGTCTTATTCTTTGCAAAACTTGGTATTAAACCCTTTAAAGATGCAATATATAGCATAAACTCTTTTGCTGTAAAATCTGGATAATACCCAAAATTTTGAGGAAGATATCCTATTAAATCTCTATAATCTTCCCCCATAGATATAGTATTTTTACCATTTAATTCAACTTCACCTGAAGTAGGTGTTAACACTCCACAAATCATTCGCATCAAAGTGGTTTTTCCAGCGCCATTAGCCCCTAAAAGACCATATACTCCTTCTTTTAAATCTAAAGAAAGTTCATTTACTGCAATTTTACTTCCGTATCTCTTTGTCAATCTTTCTATGGATAAATTCATATAGTAACCTCCTTAATAACATCATCAAACAAATCTAATCTCTTCCAGAACTTCTTCATTTCAATAGCAAAGATAATTGTAGTGATTATATAAATTAAAATCCAGATTGATATGAAATTCTGTGTATAGATTCCTAAGTCGTTAACCTTTTCTAAAAGAAATATTAGCATCAATAAAACGCTATAAGTGGTACAAGCATAATTAAGTTCACGTCCTTTAAAATATTTCATTAGTTGCATACAGCCTATACACACTAAATTAAAGGGCACAAATGTATACATAATAACTCTAAGTGTACCTATATTCATTAATTTGTCTGCAAATATCATCATTATAATTAATACAATGCAATCTGTTATACCCAAAATAAACATTCTTGTAGCTAAAACTTTTTTTAGTGAATTCTTTGTAGAAAATTCAATTTCTAACATGCTTTTATAGTAAACTCTTGATATTTCCTCAATATTTATAATCAATAAAAGAGGCGATAAAATTGATATTAGAGAAAAAGTTTCAAAGTTTAGAGAACTTTCACTTCCTATATTATAAAAAGCTGAGCAAATCAAAGCTAAAATTAAAATTTGAAATACCCAGGTTCTCCTTCTAATAAAGCCAATTTGAGATAAAATAAATTGCTTATTACTTGTTCTAAATTTGGGTATACTTGAATAATTCTTATGAATAAACTCAATTGCATTCATAGGTGCATCCTCATCATAACTAGGAACACAATAATTATTTAACATGTCTCTTATTTCTTTCTCTTTCTTATTCATGCTTGTCCTCCTTTCATACTCTCACTAATTAATTTTATTGCCTTTTTCAACCTATATTTAGTTATAGAAATACCTGAATTCATAATCTTAGCAATATCTTTTATTTTTAGATCTTGATAGAACCTTAAAATTATTATTTCACGTTGATCTTTTGAAAGCTTGTTTAAGGCCTCTTCAATCATCACTTTATTTTCTAATTTAGAAATCTCCTCTTCTTTATAAGAATCTGGCTTTATTTCTGCTTCTTTTAAAACATATTTGGATTCTTTCTTATAAAAATCTTTGCATGTATTTCCTGCAACTACGTAAAGGTAATTTTCAAATTTTCCATAATGTTTATAACTTCCAATAGTTTTTATTACTTTCATGAATACTTCTTGAGTTAAATCCTGGGCAGCCTCCTTATTGTTTAAATGTCGGTAACAATAGTAGTATACTTTCCCATAATATCTTTTTATTAATTCATCAAATAAATGAATCTTTCCGTTTTTAATTTCTACTATCAATTTAGAATCTTCCACTATTATCACCTCCGAGACGTCTCATACAATATAACGATTATAAATAAAAAAAAGTCAATGGGTACATATAATTATCAAAATGTAAAAAAGTAGCCTCAACCAAAAATGAGGCTACTTTTTTATAAAATTATCTTTAATAAGTTTATTTCTTTTAAAATTCAGCTGATCCTGGAGTTCTTGGGAATGGTATTACGTCTCTTATATTAGTCATTCCTGTAATGTACATTAATATTCTTTCAAAGCCTAAACCGTATCCTGAATGTTTAGTTTCTCCGTATTTTCTTAGCTCTAAATACCACCAGTAGTCTTCTTTATTTAGGTTTAATTCTTCCATTCTTTTTTCTAATACATCTAGTCTTTCTTCTCTTTGGCTTCCACCTATTATTTCTCCTACTCCTGGTACAAGTAAGTCCGCTGCTGCAACAGTTTTTCCATCATCATTTAATCTCATATAGAAAGCTTTTATATCCTTTGGATAATCTGTTACAAATACTGGTTTTTTAAATATTTGTTCTGTTAAATATCTTTCATGTTCAGTTTGAAGGTCTATTCCCCATTCTACTGGATAATCAAATTTTGCTCCTGATTTTTGAAGTAATTCTACTGCTTCTGTATAAGTTATTCTCTTGAAATCAGAGTTTATAACGTTATCTAATCTATCAAATAAGCCTTTATCTACGAAACTATTGAAAAATGCCATTTCTTCTGGAGCATTTTCCATTACATAGTTTATTACAAACTTAACCATATCCTCTGCATTATCTAAGTAATCTGTAAGTTCTGCAAAGGCCATCTCAGGTTCTATCATCCAAAATTCTGATGCGTGTCTTGCAGTATTTGAGTTTTCTGCTCTAAAAGTTGGTCCAAAAGTATATACGTTTCTAAAAGCTAAAGCAAAAGTTTCTGCTGAAAGCTGACCACTTACTGTAAGGTTTGCAGGTGATCCAAAGAAATCCTTTGAAAAATCTATTTTTCCTTCTTCAGTTTTTGGTATGTTGTTTAAATCCATAGTAGTTAATTGGAACATTTCTCCTGCGCCTTCGCAGTCACTACCTGTTATTATTGGAGTATTTGTATAAACAAATCCTCTTTCTTGAAAAAATTTATGCACTGCATAAGCTGCTAAAGAACGCACTCTAAATACTGCTGAGAAAGCATTACTTCTTGGTCTTAAATGAGCTATAGTTCTTAAATATTCAAAAGTATGTCTTTTCTTTTGTAGAGGATAATCTGTGCTTGATTTACCTTCTATGGAAACTCTTGTAGCCTTTATTTCAAAAGGTTGCTTTGCATTTGGTGTAGGTTGAACTATTCCCTCTACTTCTACTGATGTACTTATTGGCATTTTACATAGTTCTTTAAAGTTTTCTAAAGAAGATTCAAGTATTACTTGAACATTTTTAAAGAAACTTCCGTCATTTACTTCTACAAAGGCAAAATTTTTAGAATCTCTTACTGTTCTTACCCATCCATTAATTTTAACTTCTTTATCCATGTATTTTTCAGTTTCTCTGTAAAGTGATTTTACTAAAGTTATATCCATGTTTTTTCCTCCTCTGTGGATTTTATTTCATAATATAAAAAAACCCTTCATCCCAAAAGGGACGAAAGGTATATATTCCGCGGTACCACCCAAATTGCCAAAAGGCCAACTTTAAAGTATGACTCTTTAATAATCATACAATCCAAATATAAGGCTTTGGCAACCTCTAAGCCTACTCTTTAAAAAATTTCGGTTAGAAACTCCGAGATGTTCTTCAATATAGCATATTTATGGAACTCGCACCCTCATCCACTCGCTTTAAAATATTATCTATACCTACTCTTCTCCTCATAGTTTTTGGTTTAATATTTTATTATACTATATAAATTAAAACTTAATTTAAATACTTTAAAATCCTTATGGATCTTATATAAAAGTGTTTATTACAATTATTAGTGATTGTCTAAAAATTTATACAGTAATTATCAATAATTATTGAACTTATTACAAAATTATAATATTTATAATATTATATGTCAATGATATTTAACAATACCTTTTATAAATTCAGAAAATACCTTAAATTTTGCAATTTCATTATTTTGAAAATATAATACATGCTATAAATGAAATCCTTTCCAATATATAAATTAATAATTAATATTTTTTAATATATTAATTCCTTTATAAGCCCCCTACAACACTGAATTATGACACTAATTACTATATTAACCATTGACTTTTATAACATAAATCTTTATAATATTTTTTCAGAAAAGTAAATTTTTCTTCATATTATTATAATAATATGAGGGTTGTAAATGTATACGTATGTTAGATTTTTCTGAATTGTGTTTATATTTAAGCCTTCCATATTGTGAAGGCTTTTTATTTTTGCTATTTTTTTATAATTTAATAGCACTCACTTACAAAAAATAAGGAGGATTTTATGGAAAGATTTATAAGTTTCATAGGTATTTTTGTTTTCTTAGGTATATGTTATTTAATATCAGAAAACAAGAAGAAGGTTAGGTTTAAACTAGTCTTTGCAGGAATTATTATTCAATTTATTTTCGCTTTTTTAATTTTAAAGACATCTATTGGTAGAATAACTTTTGAAAAACTTTCTGATTTTATTACAGCTATTTTAGGATTTACTAAAAATGGTTCAGAGTTTTTATTCGGCGGATTAGTTAACAATGTGGATAGTTTTGGGTATATATTTGCTTTTCAAGTATTACCAACTATTATATTTTTCTCATCTTTAATGGCAGTTCTATATTATTTAGGTATTATGCAATTTTTAATAAAACATATAGCTAATTTTATGGCTAAAACTTTAGGAACTTCCGGTGCTGAATCTCTGTCTGCTGCTGCAAATATATTTGTTGGACAAACTGAAGCTCCTTTAATAGTAAAACCTTACATAGAAAAAATGACAAGATCTGAACTTCATTCTGTTATGGTTGGTGGAATGGCTACAGTAGCCGGTAGTGTAATGGCTGGATACATAGGTATGGGAATAAGTTCAGCTCACTTATTATCAGCCTCTATAATGTCTGCACCAGCAGCCTTTGTGGCAGCAAAAATAATAGTGCCTGAAACAGGAGAGCCTGTAACTAAGGGTAACGTTAATTGTGAAGTAGAAAAATTAGATAAGAACGTAATTGATGCAGCGGCTAGAGGTGCCTCTGAAGGTCTTCATATGGCTCTTAATGTTGGAGCTATGTTAATAGCTTTTGTTGCTATAATCGCTATGTTAAATGCAGGTTTAGAAGGTATTGGACACTTAGTTGGAATTAATGGTTTAAACTTTGAAAATATATTAGGTTATATTTGTGCTCCTTTTGCTTACATAATGGGTATCCCCTCTCAGGATATGTTAACAGCTGGCTCTCTTATTGGACAAAAGACTGTTATAAACGAGTTCGTAGCATATTCAAATTTATCCACACTTATAAAGCAAGGAACACTAAGTCCAAGAACAGTAACTATACTAACTTATGCCCTATGTGGATTTGCTAATTTTAGTTCCATAGCAGTACAACTAGGTGGTATAGGAGAACTTGCTCCAAAAAGAAGAAGTGAAATTGCCCAGCTTGGAATAAAAGCCTTAATAGGTGGTACAGTAGCTAGCTTCTTAACAGCTTGTATTGCTGGAGTATTAATATAGAATAAATAGATTATTTGCTAACAATATTGTAGAAAAAATAATATTAATGAGCATATAAAAGATTTTTTAATAAATAATTTACTAATAGTATTATAGAGGCCGTTGCAAAATATATTTAATTTTGTAATGGTCTCTTAATGTTGAAAGAATTTTTATGAAATTAGTTAGTTGTTCCTAAAAGTATTTTAGGAACAACTATAGCTTAAAAAATGATACAGAAATTAATAGTTACCATAGTTACAATTCAATGATCTATATAAATATATGTATTCAGGTGCCCTTAATATATATTTGATTTTATGTTATACTTAATTAATCACATTTTTAGAGCCAATGATTAATACTGAGGTGATTTTTTTGGTAAATTACGATAATGATATATGTTTAGAGAATCTATTTTCTGATGAAAATGGTGAAAAATTTTTATCTATTTCTGTTCTTCAAACAGCTTTTAATGTAGCTTATGAGGGACTTATTCTTATTGATAAAAATTATAACATATTAAAAATAAACACTATGGGTTTAAACATATTAAATTCTACAGAAGATAAATTAAAAAAATATTCCATAAAAGATATCATAAGAAATTTTAACTTTATAGAAGATTGTTTAGAAAAAGGGATTTACAAATTTAGCATAGACTCCTCTTTTTTTATAAATAATAACTCTATAAGATGTATTACAAATATAATGCCTGTAAAGTTTCAGGATTCTATTATAGGAGCTATTGTATCTATAAGAGATACAAGACATATCCATAAATTAGTTAACAATGTAGTTGGCTATAAAGCTTCCTATACCTTTGATGATATAATAACTAAAAATCAAAAAATGAAAAGTATAATAGAATTAGCGAAAAAAGCTTCTGAATCTGATTGCAGTATCTTAATTGATGGTAATAGTGGTACTGGTAAAGAACTATTTGCTCAAGCTATTCATAACCATAGCAATAGATGCCATGGTCCCTTTGTTGCAGTAAATTGCGCTGCTATTCCTAGAGAATTAGTGGAAAGTGAATTATTTGGATATGAAAAAGGTGCTTTCACAGGAGCTTCTAAAGGTGGCTATCCTGGTAAATTTGAACTGGCTGATGGTGGCACTATATTTTTAGATGAAATCGGAGAACTACCATTAGATATTCAATCTAAACTATTAAGAGTTCTAGACAACTTAAAAATAATGCGAGTAGGTGGTACTCACGAAAAGAAAATAGATATTCGAGTACTGGCAGCTACTAACAGAAATTTATCAGAAGAAGTTTCTAATAAAAATTTTAGGGGAGATCTTTATTATAGGTTAAATGTTATAAATGTTCATCTTATTCCTTTAAAAGATAGGACAGAAGATGTTGAAGCCTTAACTAATTGTTTTGTAGATAAACTAAATATTAAAAACCCAGGCAACTTTAAAAAAATAGCTCCTGAATTTATGGATAAACTTAAGGCTTATCATTGGCCTGGAAATGTACGTGAACTTAGAAATATAGTAGAAAGAAGCTACTATATATGCGAAGATAATATTATTACAGACAAATTTTTAAATAACAAATTAATGAAAAATGAGCATCATAACTGTTGTATTGGAAAAGAAGAACCTATAGTTCCATTAGATATTTTAGAACATAAAGCCATCGAAAAGGCTCTAATTCATTGTAAAGGCAATATAGTACAGGCTTCTGAATTATTAGGTATAAGTAGAGCAACTATATATAGAAAAATAAATAAATACAATATAGATTTAAATGAAATATTAGAAGATAAACAGGATTAAACTAATTAAACATTATTTATCCGATGACTAACCGCTCTTTACTCCCATCGCACGCTGTGAAAGCGATTCGCACCAAATCGAAGATTTGGACTCTCTGCTTTTCTTCAAAGTGGGAGTAAAGAGCGGTTACGTCCCTGGATAACGATTTCTCCTAAGGGATAACGAATTCTAAGGAGTAAAACTCCTAAGAATTCTGTTAATAAGCTTTAGAGGGAGTAAAAACTCCCTCCAAAGCCAAGAACTCTGTTTATAAATATGAATTTAGTCATATTATAAAAAATAGGGTTATGTTAAGAAAATATAATGTTAGTATAATAATTTCTTAACATAACCCTGTTATTATTAAGTTGAGATTTGGAAGTGAGCCTATTTACTTTGCTCACTTTCCCCTTCCCCTTTTGATTCACTTTCTAATTTCTTTATTAAATTATGATTTAATAGTTCATCTGAACTCTGTAAATCCTTTGCACTTTCCTGCTTTTTAGCCTTTAATTCTTCTGTTTCAGTAATCTTTTCTCCCGTTTTTATATCATAATATTCTCCTGTCCAGGATACATAAAAAACTTTTCCATCAGTAAAGGACCCATTTCTAAAAGTGACTTTAGGTTCTTTTACATTTAATAAATCGTTACCTAACATATATTTCCTAGGCAAATTATATAAATTAGCCAATGTAGGGTATAAATCTATTTGACCACCATAAGTATGATTTACTCCTTTATTTTGATCCTGTGGGAAATGTATCATCATAGGTACCTTTTGAAGTTCATACCATTTTAAATCATTTGGTGATTTTTCTCCTACAAAGTCATACAACTCTTGTATATAATTTTTAGATATAGCATTATGATCTCCATAGATAACTACAATTGAATTATCTAAATATCCCTCTTTTTCAAGGTTCTCTAAAAACATTCCTAGTTGGGCATCTGTATAGTGTATACCCTTTAAATAATTTCCTAAAAATGAACCTTCATATTTTCCTACATTAAATTCCCCGTATCCTTTTACATCATCATAAGGGAAATGACTGCTTAAACTTATTAAAAAACTATAAAAGGGTTGTTTAAAAGTCTTCATTTTTTCTAAAGATTGATTAAAGAAAGATTTATCACTAAGTCCTAATCCTACTTCTTCATCTATATTATAAGTACTTTCTCCATGAAAATCCTGGAATTTTTGGGCTTTATACATTACATTTCTATTCCAAAATCCATCCTTATAACCATGCATAGCTGCTGTATAGTATCCCTTATCTTGGAGCGTGCTTGGTAGTGATTTAAATTGATTACCACTATACATATAATAAGCTGCACCTGAAGCTGCTGGATACAATGAATTATTAGACAAAAATTCCGCATCAGATGTATTCCCTGCTGCTACTTGATAAAAATAATTATCAAAATACATACTTTTATTTATCCATTTATTTAAATTAGGTGTTACTTCCTGCCCTTCTACCTTTGCATTTATAGCAAATTGTTGAAGTGCTTCTACTTGTATAACTATTAAGTTTTTACCTTCTCCTACACCTTTTAATTTATTTCCCTGTATTTCTGATTTTCCATCAAAAGTGTTTACTAGTTCCTTCTCTTTATCTTCTGGAAGTTTCTTACTATTATTTATCTTATTTTTTGTAAATTGATAAGCATCTATAACATGAAAATTTACATTTCCTAAAACCTTAGTTATATATATCCTATTACTCATAGTATTAAGCAATCCCGGTTGATCTACTGATAATTTATATATATTTATACCATTTAATAAAATAGCCCCTGCTAATATTAAAGATCCCATACCTATTCTTATAATTTTTTTATTTTCTTTATAAGGCATATTTCTATACACTTTTAGGAAAGGTATAATCAATAGTATATCTAAAAAATATACACAATCCATAATTTTAAACAAACTTGTAATACTGGAGGCAACTCCCCCTAACAAAAAGGCATTCCTTATGGCCCCTATAGATATAATATCTTTATAATATCTGTAATATAGTAAATCTGCTAAAATTATTGAACTAATTATTATATTTAACACATATAAAAATTTAGTTCTTTTATGTTTTGGTAAAAAATATCCTATACCTAATAATATCCCCACAGATGCTATAACTGGTAATAATATATACTTATAGTTAAAAAATTCTGGAGATATTTCTTTCCCATAAAACATTACTTTTAAACTTACTAAAATCAAAAATAGTATTATATCTAAATTTCTAATAACTATTTTCTTAATTATATTTTTCAACTTTAAAGCCTTCTCCATTTCCATCCCTCACTAATAATATTTATAAAACTTATTATTAAATTTATTTGTCTTCTGTTTACCTACTAAACATTATATTAATTTAAACCCATAAAAATTTTAAATATAAATTAAATATCATTATGGTTATTTATATAATCCACATAGAAAGATAAAAATTAATTTTAAATTTGTATACCAAATATAAAATCAACGTATTAACTTTTTTATATTAATTATGACTTACCTATACT